>CANHSA010000003.1 GCA_947463345.1 Flavobacteriales bacterium | reverse complement strand
GAGTGGCAAAAAGGCATCAAAACCTTCGGCATGCCCTGGCCAGACCAAGTCAACGAACAATTAGGTTGGAAATCGCAGCTTCCACAATTGTATCAATTTGATGGCATTCCGTATACAGTCCTGCTGAACCCAGAAGGAAAAATCATAGGCACCAACCTCCGCGGTCAAAAATTACAAGATAAACTGGCTCAAATTTTTAAGTAACATGAAACTTAGCTTTACCTTCTTTATACTGTTTCCTTTGTTTTGTTGGGGTCAAGGCCAACAATTCAAAGTGAGTGGGCAAATATTTTCGAGTGGCGTAGATTCAGTATACCTATCACAACAATTTGGCAGCACCTTCAAAAATTATTATGCAAGCCCCATAAGTGCAAAAGGTAATTTTGAACTTAAGGGCACTCTTTCCGGCCCTGACTACTATGTTTTGCGGGTAGGCCAAAACAACCTCAATCTCGTTATCCGAGACTCCACACCCATTCAAATTTTCGGCGACGGACGCAATTTGCTTCAATTCTGCAACTTTGTCAATGCCGAAGAATCCAGACAAATGCACGAGTATGTGGTGCTGAATTCCAATTGGCGGGCAAAGGCAGACTCCGCCCTAAATGCAATCAAGCTAGATGCCACCAAAGAAGCGCAAATCAATGCATACATGACTCAAGAATACAGTCAATTTCAGACTGCATTGCAAAGTTTTGTCGGCATGTATGCCAACTCAGCTGCGCTCATCTTACCGCTCAGCGGTATCCAGATCGAACAAGATTTTGAATCCTACGAAAAGTTGATTGTCCCGCTTTACCAAAGTTTCAATCAGAGTGCCATTGTGCAAAATCTCTACAAAAATTACCTTGCCACAAAGCAGGCTAAAGATGCAGCCAACCCTTTTGCCCGCGGCAAAGCTGTTCCAGATTTTGAAGAATTGCGCACCGACGGCAAAAAGAAAATGAAATTATCTGACCTTCAAGGTCAGGTGGTCTTGCTAGACTTCTGGGCCTCTTGGTGTGGTCCTTGCCGAGCCGAAAACCCAAATGTGGTCAAGAATTACCAAAAATACAAAGATGCAGGCTTCACCGTCATGAGCGTCTCTCTAGACTCTAACAAAGACAAATGGTTGGCCGCAATTGCTGCAGACCAATTAAGCTGGCCCAACCACGTTAGTGACCTCGGCGGCTGGAAAAGCAAAGTAGCCCAACAATATGGCGTCAATTCAATTCCATTTACGGTTCTACTTGATAAAGAAGGACGTGTCATTGCTACCAATCTAAGAGGAGCTGCCCTCGAACAAACGCTTCAGCAAATTTTTGGTTTTTAATGGCCCTAGACACTAAATACCTCTATTTTGCCTCTGATTTACATCTTGGGGCTCCCAATGCACAAAAAAGTGCCGACCGAGAAAGGGCTTTTATTGCTTGGCTCGATCATATCCGCCCAACTGCTAAAGCCATTTTTTTACTCGGCGATGTTTTTGATTTTTGGTACGAATACAAAACTGTTGTACCAAAAGGCTATACCCGCCTTTTAGGCAAAATAGCAGAACTCACCGACGCTGGTATTGAGATACATTTTTTCAAAGGAAACCACGACATGTGGGTATTTGACTACTTTGAAAAAGAACTAGGCATGCGCATCCACAGCAATGAATACACTTTTGAACACGCTGGCAAACAATTTTATCTCCACCATGGCGACGGCCTGGGCCCTGGCGATTACAAATACAAGTTTCTGAAACAATTTTTCAGAAGCGCTCTTTGCCAATGGCTTTTTGCGCGCTTGCATCCTAATTTCGGCCTACAGCTTGCCGGTTTGCTATCTAAAAGAAGCCGAGCCAATGGGGGCGCAAAAGACGCTATTTACAACGGGGCCGAACAAGAATGGCTCTATGCTTATGTACAGCAAATGCAAAGCAAGCAGCACCACAACTACTATCTTTTTGGCCACCGCCACCTTCCTTTGTATTTACCTTGTGATAAGGCCTTATATATCAATACAGGCGATTGGATAAAATACCAAACTTTTGCCCGTTTTTCCAACGAGCAACTCGAGCTACTTCAATGGGCTGACCATCAAGTTTTACCCTACAATGCCGACTGAAATCATTAGATCTTGGACGAAGATCAGGCTAGAAGATCTCGATTCTATAGCCAAGGAAATTTGGACTTTACTCCCCAAACCAGGTTTACTCGCGCTAGATGCCGAAATGGGCAGCGGCAAAACGACATTAGTGCGTGCACTGCTGCAAGAAGCACAAATTGCGCATTTTGAAGGCTCCCCGACCTTTGCAATCGTTCAAAATTATGAGAGTCCTTCGAAAGGTCAAGTTTATCACCTCGACTGCTATCGCATTGAAAATGAAAATGAACTGCTTAACTTAGGACTGGAAGAACTCCTAGATTCAAACGCCTATTTTTTTATTGAATGGCCACAAAAAATCGAGAGAATCCTTCCAAAACCCCACTTTAGACTGTATATTCGTATTGAATCTGACCTCAGTCGAGAAATCACGCTGCACTATGACCACTGATCCACATTTGCTCAAAACGTTAATCCAACAAGGAGCACTCCTGCCTAAAGAGGATTTATTGGAGGTCCGTCGCAAGAAAGGCAACCTCCTGATTGGTATTCCTAAAGAAACCTCTTTCCAAGAAAGGAGAGTTGCATTAGTTCCAGAGGCCGTGAGTTTACTTGTTGCCAACGGACACCAAGTACTGCTCGAAAGCAACGCCGGCGAAGGTGCACATTTCACAGACAACGAATACAGCGAGGCAGGTGCACAAATCATTTATGACCGCAAAGCGATTTATCAGTCTGACATCATTTTAAAAGTAGCGCCGCCTTCAGAAGAAGAAATTGCCTACATGCCAGGCAATCAAACCTTTATTTCAGCACTGCAATTAGCCACGCAACCCAAAGAAATCTTGCAGCAACTCAGTGCTAAAAAAATTACGGCCATCGCCTGGGACTACATCCGCGACGAAGAAGGCGTTTTTTCCATAGTACGCACCATGAGCGAAATCGCCGGAACAACATCGGTACTTGTTGCAGGTGAGCTCCTTTCTTCTTTTTCAGAAGGTAAAGGACTCATGCTCGGCGGCATTGCAGGTGTTCAGCCAACAGAAATTGTCGTGCTTGGCGCCGGAACCGTTGGAGAATTCGCAACCCGTGCCGCATTAGGACTTGGTGCATCTGTTAAGATTTTTGACAACTCGTTGTCCAGACTCAGACGTCTTCAAAACGACCTCGGTCAACGCGTTTACACCTCCGTATTACAGCCGAAAGTGTTGGCAAAAGCGGTGAAAAGAGCCGATGTCGTGATTGGTGCGCTGCGTTCTACCATTGGCAGAACACCCTGCGTCGTGACCGAAGAAATGATCGCTCAAATGAAACCAGGTTCAGTTGTACTCGACGTAAGTATCGATCAAGGAGGTTGTTTCGAAACTTCGCGCATTACCAATCATAGCGAGCCAACGTTTGTAAAGCATGAAGTGACCCACTATTGTGTCCCTAACATCGCATCTAGAGTCTCGAGAACAGCTTCTTTTGCACTTTCCAACACGCTTTCACCTTTGCTTTTAGAAATGGGCGAACGCGGTGGTGTTCCAGACCTTATTCGCAGCCATCCGGGTTTCCGCAACGGTGTTTATATGTTCAGAGGAATCTTGACTAACGAAGTTCTTGGCAAGGTATTCGACCTTCAGTACAAAGACATTCACCTTATTCTACCGGGCATCTGATGTCTCTATTGCGTCCTTTAAATTTACCAAAAGCACCTTTGAAATTAAGCAGTCGTGCTGGTCGCATCTATGTCAATTGTTTGGTACGCAAAAAACAAATTATCCTGACACCCGAAGAATGGGTCAGGCAGCACCTCATTGCCTTCTTTCACTTACACCAGGGGTATCCGCTTGAAAAAATAGCCGTAGAAAAACAAATTCAGTACAATGGTTTTACGCGGCGCTGGGATATCGTGATTTACAACGCGCAATTTGAAGCCGAAGTGTTGGTGGAATGCAAAGCTCCAGAAATAAAGCTCACCCATGAAGTTTTCATGCAAATTTCTACGTATCAACAAAAATTGGGCGCCAACTTCCTCATTTTAAGCAATGGAGATAACCATTTGGTGTACGGAATTGATACAAAAGAAAAGCAGCTACTTGTAATGGAACACTTTCCGAAGCACAGCTAGCGCGTCTATCTAATTTTGAATAAAATTGAGTTCGCCGGCTTTCATGCGCTGATAGTTTTGAGAGAGATAGGCCAGTTGAATGCGAAATAAATCAAACGCAGCCTCGGTTTCCGGACTGATGTCTTGTTTTTTCATTTTGAGTTGCAACTTCATGAACATGGCATGCAAGAGCGCTTCGATGTCGTGTCTGTTGGCCATATTTGACTTCGTTTTGAAAGCTTGCAACGCCTCAGTTGCGTGGTCGCAGAGTCCTTTGTACTTTTCGTCGTTGAGAATAGTAAGTAGGGTGTTGTGCAAATAAATCAATTCGAGTAGAATTTCCTCCACTTGATCGAGATGCCCTTCTTTTTGAAGACCGCGCTGGCGCATTTCTAGAACAATCTCGTTGTACCAAGAAAGCTGATATTGCAATTGAGTGGGATCCGGAAAAGCCGGTGCTAAAAGCTCGGTTTCTAATCGGTTGATATCGAGGTCTAGGGTGCGGATAAGTGCTTCTATTTGAAAAATATAAAGCAAATATTCGGCAACATTTTCATTTTGTAGATTTGGATTGGGACGCATCTGAATTAAAGTTCTTTTTCGATCTGGCTTTGGTTTTCATTCAAGAAGTTAATAAATGCTTTGGTGACATCCATTTCTTTATTGATGTAATTGATTTGACCCCCTTGCCCTTGAATAAGGAGGAGGTCGATGTGGTGTTTCTCGCAGTATTTTTTACCCCACAACTCAACTTTTTTATTGATGGCTTCTAAAGATTTCATGGTTTGTTCTTCTATGCGCTGACCTTCGGTTTGCTGGTATTGCATTAATTCGTTTTGCATTTGCTGGGCTTTTTGTTGAACCATTGCAATTTCGTTTTGCGACAACAAACCAGAGCGCGCTTCTTGGTCTTTCTTAATGATATACTCTTCGTAAACTTTATTGCGTTTTTTGAGCTCGTTTTCAAAACGCTTTTGATTTTTTTCGGCCACGGCTTCTTCACGCTTGAAATAATCGAAGTACTTTTTGATGCTATCATTAGCATAATAAGCTATTTTGAGTCCATCTAAACGCGTAATTGGAACTTTTGGTGTAGAATCTTTTTTGACAGGAGCCGGAGATGAACAAGCTGCAATAACGAACAATAGAAAAAGAGAAAACAGGGTTTTAGTCATGTTGCAAAGGTTTTAAAAGTTGAAGCCAGCGTTCGCGCATTCGGATAAAGTCTTGTAGGCAAGCGGAATAAAATGCTGGACTAAGTTGTTGGTCAAGTTGTTGAATATCAGTTATATTAGCCACCGGAACTTTGAAATGTTGTTCGTAGTCGTCGAGGGTAATGCTGAGCATATATTTGTCATTATACTGATGAAGCGAGACTAAAAAATGCTCGTGTGGAATTTGACGGACCAATCGCATGTTGCAAATATAATTCTTTTCGAGCAAGCCCCTTGCTAACCCACAACAGGATTGATTGAATATTTTTTTTTCAAAAAGTAGGCAGTTTTTCATTTTTATTCTAATTTCGGAGCAAGAACGATTAGTATTTACCTAAATCTGTGTTGTTTAAATTTCATTATGACAAGTATTTTTGTTGCCAAACTTGATTTTGGTGTCAGCAATCAGGAGTTGCGCCAACTTTTCGAAAACTACGGTACGGTTTTAAAAGCCACTGTAGCCACGGACCGTGAAACTGGTAAACCAAGAGGCTTTGCCTTTGTTGAAATGGCAGATCGCCAAGAAGCTTTACGTGCCATAGAAGCATTAGACGGACATGTCATTAATGGTCGTGCCTTGGCAGTGAAAGAAGCCGAACAACGCACCGACAACCGACCAAATCCTAGACCAGCTTTCCCTCCTAGAGAAAATGCTGGCCCGACACGAACTTCGGACCCGACGGCGCCGCGGCCAGAAGCGCGCACAAATGACAGCATAGACAGCAGCGCTGATTCATCGTTCATACTTCCAAAAGTAGAGCCCCGCAAAAAAGCCAAAGAAAAAGAGCGCAAGGCTGAAGACGATAATCGCAACAAAAAACCGAAAATGGATGCCTACAAGAAAAGTGGCAAAAATCCGCGTTTTTTTGAAGATGACGAAGACGACCTCGACGACGATTTGCTCAATTACAAAAAGCCTGACGACGACGATTTCTTCGACGACGAAGACGAAGACGACGATTTCTAAAGTTTTCTGGGTTCAAAATTCAGCGATTACGCTTAACTTTGCGCCCCATGGATGTTTCTTACGCAAGTCAACTCAAACACCCCGTATTTAAGGTCTTATCTCAATACGCTACCGCCCATCAACTGGACGTATATGTCATTGGCGGTTGGGTACGCGACTTACTTATGGACCGCCCCAGTAAGGACATCGACATCCTCGTACTTGGCGACGGGCCAGATTTGGCCAAAGCAACTGCCGAAATTCTAAGGGTTAAAAAGGTCAGTATTTTCAAGAATTTCGGTACCGCACACTTCAAATACAAAGACCTCGACATCGAATTTGTTGGCGCGCGCAAAGAATCTTACAGCCCGGAGTCGCGCAAGCCAAGTACCTCCGCTGGCACCCTTCAAGACGACCAAAATCGCAGAGATTTCACCATCAATTCGATGGCCATAAGTCTACGTCAAGAAACACTCGGCCAGCTTATCGATCCGTTCAATGGCCAAACCGATCTTCAAAATGGCATTATCAGAACCCCACTTGAGCCGAACATCACTTTTAGCGACGATCCACTTCGAATGCTGCGTGCCATTCGCTTTGCCACGCGCTTCGATTTCCAAATTACTGCGCCTTGCCTCGAGGCCATGAAAGCCAACGCTGCCCGACTTCAAATTCTTTCGCAGGAACGCATTACAGATGAACTCAACAAAATTATCCTAACAAAGCAACCTTCAAGAGGCTTCAAACTGATGCAAGCCACAGGGCTTTTAAACCACTTTTTTGAGGAGCTCCTTGCGCTACAAGGCATCGAGACACGCAACGGAAAAGCGCACAAAGATAACTTTCTGCATACCCTTGAAGTCCTGGACAATTTAGCGCAGCACACGGACAATCTTTGGTTGCGTTGGGCTGCCATTCTCCACGACATCGCCAAAGCCCCTACCAAGCGCTTCGATCCTGAAGTCGGCTGGACTTTCCACGGACACGAAGAACTCGGCGCAAAAATGGTTCCACGTCTTTTTAAACGCTTGCGTCTTCCGCTCGACCACCAAATGAAATATGTTCAAAAGTTGGTCAGGTTACATTTGCGACCAATTGCACTTGTGAAAGGTTCGGTAACCGATGCAGCCATCCGCAGACTCCTTCACGAAGCTGGCGACGACATCGACGACCTCATGCTGCTCTGCAATGCAGATATCACTAGCAAAAACGAATTCAAGGTCAAGCGCTACAAGCAAAATTTTGAGCTCGTTTCCGAAAAACTCAAACTCGTCGAAGAAAAAGACCGTGTTCGCAATTTTCAGCCTCCCGTTTCAGGGCAACTTATCATGGATACCTTTCAAATTGGTCCTTGTTCGGCAATCGGCATCATCAAATCACACATTAAAGATGCCATATTAGAAGGACACATCGCCAATGACTTCGTCGAAGCACATGCCGAAATGCTGCGTTTTGGTGCAGAACTTGGTTTAATAGCTGTGGGAACAACACAAGAGCCTGAATAATACTTATCTTTATCGTAAATCCCAACACATGCCAGGTTTAAAATTTCGCGTATTACTCGACAGCGACAAAAATGAGGAGGTCTTTAGAGATATCATTATTTCTAATGAAGCTGATTTTGAAACCTTTTACCACGCTATCATGTCGGCTTTCGGCTTTCAAGGCGACCAAATGGCAAGTTTTTATGTCTCCAACGACAGCTGGGACAAAGGCCATGAACTCTCCTTACTAGATATGTCCTACGACGACGACGCCATCGACGAGCCCGCATCGGTCATGAAACAGGCGCGCATACAAGATTTCTTGTCTGAGCCAGATCAACGCTTTATTTTAGTCTATGACTTTATGCGCATGTGGATCTTCTTGATCGAACTCATCGCCTATGAAAAAGAAGCTCCTGAAGCTCCAATAATGGCTCTTGCAATTGGTAAAGCACCGCAAGAAAGCACCAAATCAATGCTAGACGAAAATTTATTTGGCCCCGAAAACCAAATTGCCGATACAGCCTCTGACGACGACGACGAATTTGGCTTCCAAGATTACGACGACGACTACGCCGACGACGACCTCAATGATTACAGCGAATATGAATACTAAGACCAAACAAGAAATAGGTGATCCAATTGGGCAAGCCATTTTAGACTACGCTCAATTCAAAAAACCTTTCGACATCATTGTCAGCTCAGACCTCTGCGACGACGACATCATTCCAATAGAAGTACTTTTCCGTAAAGAAGAAGATATGCCCGAGCTCGAATTAACAGCGCTCGATCTTTGTCGTGGACATGTTTTAGACATCGGTGCAGGTGCGGGAGTGCATGCACTTGCCTTGCAAGACCGCGGTCACAAAGTAAGCGCCATCGATGTTTCCGAAGGCGCGGTCACTTACATGTCTCAAAACGGAATTAGTGCACAAAAAATAGACTTTTACAAGTTGTCAGACCAAACGCAATACGACACCATTTTATCCCTTATGAACGGGGTTGGTTTGGCAAAAAACTTGGCAAATCTGCCCGAATTTCTTAAAAAAATTCATGATCTTTTACTTCCTGGCGGCCGCTTCATTGCAGACTCCACAGATGTAAAATACCTCTATGAAGACGAAGACGGCAGTTATTGGCTCGATTTAAACTCGGCCTACTACGGTAACTTCAAGTTCCAAATGCAGTACAAAAAAATCAGCGGACCCGAATTCGAATGGTTGTACGTAGATTACGACACCCTTCACGAACACGCCACCGCCTGCGGATTCAAATGCCGACGCGCCTACACTATTGAAGAAAACTTCTTGGCAGTATTAGAAAAAATATGAAATCGTTTTTAGCAATATGCGCTCTATTTGCCTTGCTCAATGCTTGTGGCTATTCAAATACAGATCTCAACAAATTTGAAACACAGATCAAGGCCTACAACAAAAAATACAAACTTGACCTGAAGCCCACGGGAAGTGGTCTTTATTTAAAAATTGATTCACTGGGTTCTGGTCGGCCTATTCAAGTTCAAGACAGCGTTTGGGTAAGTTACACCCTCAAATTGTTATCCGGTAAAATCATTGAAGTGCAAGATCAAGGTATTGGCCTTCCCCTCAGCGGACTCATTAAAGGTTGGCAAGAAGCACTTTATAGCCTGCCAGTAGGAAGTCAGTTACATTGTATTGTGCCACCGCAACTAGGTTATGGTCAGGGCGGTACCGACAAAATTGGCAAAGATAAAATCCTCTATTTTAAAATGAAGGTCATTGATGCCAAATAAATGCTTATTTTTGACACGCAAAAAAACAAGATATTATGAGTGTATTGGTAAATAAAAACTCCAAAGTAATTGTACAAGGTTTTACAGGTAGCGAAGGCACCTTTCACGCCACCCAAATGATCGAATTTGGCACAAACGTGGTTGGTGGTGTTACACCAGGAAAAGGTGGCACATCACATTTAGAGCGCCCCGTATTTAATACCGTTTCTGACGCAGTTACCCAAACCGGAGCCGATACCTCTATTATTTTTGTACCGCCTGCCTTTGCTGCCGACGCCATTATGGAAGCAGCACAAGCTGGCATCAAGGTAATTGTTTGTATCACAGAAGGTATTCCTGTCAACGACATGGTAACCGCCAAAGAATACATCAAAGCATTCAACACACGTCTAATTGGTCCTAACTGCCCAGGTGTCATTACTGCAGGCGAAGCAAAAGTAGGTATCATGCCAGGTTTCGTCTTCAAAAAAGGTAAAATAGGCATCGTATCAAAATCTGGTACGCTTACTTACGAAGCTGCCGACCAAGTCGCCAAAGCCGGTATGGGCATTACTACCGCAATTGGTATTGGTGGCGACCCAATTATCGGAACCACCACTCGCGAAGCCGTTGAGCTCCTCATGAACGACCCAGAAACCGAAGGAATTGTCATGATTGGCGAAATCGGAGGTAACCTAGAAGCAATCGCAGCACGCTGGATCAAAGAAAACGGCACCAAGCCTGTAGTTGGCTTTATCGCTGGTGAAACCGCTCCAAAAGGCCGCACAATGGGTCATGCTGGTGCAATTGTTGGCGGCGCCGACGACACCGCTGAAGCTAAAAAACGCATCATGCGCGAATGTGGTATTCACGTGGTAGATTCTCCAGCACAAATTGGTGCAAAAATGGCAGAAGTACTTGCTCAATAAGCACTTCATTCCTTTAAGTTTAATTTAGAGCAGGCTTAATTCCAGAAGTCCCAGGTAAGTCCTATCCTGATTTGCATACTCGGATACGGAATTCCTTGGAACATACTTGCGCTTGGATCTATAAAACCAAGCATATTGGTGGCCTGAACAAAAAATCGAAAGGTCTTTACTTCTAGCATTAAATCTGCTTTTGCATTAAAGATGCGCTCAACAGGATACAACGCTGAGTTTTCATAGACCTGCCAATCGAGCGTTTCTAAATAGGGCAAGTAAGACAGCCGAGTAAATGTACCGCCATACAGCGCCTGAACCGCTGCGCCAGCCACTAACTTCAATTGTTTGTTTTTCAAAACGCCTCCGCTCCATTGTACATGGAACTCAGAAGAAAGCGGTGGCAATACGTTTTGGCTTGCCAACTCCCAGTTGGTATAACTTGTTTGCGTTGAAAAACGCCATCCTTTAGTATTGTATACTAAATCAAGTGTGGCTTGATACGCACTTTGCGGTCCAACAAGTTGCCAATTCATCAGTTGACTGTTAAAGCGATATACCTTTTGATTGCGCATGTATGCCATTGAGAAACGGGTTTCAAGAGACCCCAGTTGGGCTGTGCATTTGGCATCTAGTAACATGCTTTGCTGCAATTGTGGTTGAACAAATTGATAACTCGTCAAATTGCTAAAATAGGTTCGTTGCATTAACTCGGGCCAAGCGCGCAAAAAGAGGTGCTGCAATTGGAATTTTCCAAAAGGTAATTTTGACTCAAAGCGAGTGTTGGCGTGTATGCCGCCCCCTGCTCCAAAGAAATTGATGGTGCTATTGTGCTTCAAAAAACCTACTTTGAATTGATATTTAGCCTCATTGACTAAGTTGAGTTCTGTGGTGTCGTAACTAAATTGGTTGTCTTGCCAAAACAACCTGCGCAATTCCATTGCAGAGCTCAAGAGGAGTTTCTTCTGCACATAAGCCAAGCCTATTTGATGCTGCCAAATTTGGGTGGCAAAGACATCTCTACAGGAGTCTGTATTGAAATTGAGTTGGGAATAATACAGTTCTAATGAGTCGGTCTCTTCGTAGCGACGAAGTTGGTTGTTATAGGTATTTCTGGTGATGATTCTAAAACCGCTGAGGCTATCCGAACCTAACAAATAGGCAGCATCAAGTTTGGCCTGATAGCTATTTTGAAAGGTGTAGGCCGTTGTTTTGACCACAGGAAGTAGTTCGGGAGAAACCAGCCCAATTTGAGACCAATTGGCCAAACCACCTGACCATTGCCGGTCATTGCTCAAATTCGAAAATGAGGCAAGTACTTGGTAGCGCTTGCCATATTGGGCGAGCTGAACCTCCAATGAGCTCATGCGCAATTCGCTTGCCCTGATGAAACCCGCTTGCTGATGGCGGTCATAGCGCAAGTTCAATAAGGTGCGCTTGGCAAACAATTGTTCGTAATCTAGGCGCAAACGTTGTGAACCTTGCGCCCCAAAACCATAAGCAAACCCGATATGCGGCAACGCGCTGAAGATGAGGTTTTTGTGACTAAAATTAGCCGTAGATAACGGCGCTAATCCTGGCTTAAAAACGGACCAAAGACTGGGGTGATTTTGCCCTGTACTAATAAAAAATGGAGAAGAAAAACCTTCCATAAATTGCAGCAAGGAATCTGCTGGCCCTATGACGCGATCGGCAGAACGCAGGGTGTCTGGCGCCACCAAAAGTTGCGCTCTTGTCAGGTGAAAAAAGCTAAAAATAAAAAGCAGCAAAAAACAATGGCGCATGATGCAAACTTAATAAAAAAACAAGGGCCACCCCATAGAGGTAGCCCTTCAAATTCAATACAAAAAAAGGAGCTTAGAGCGCGTTGATGCGCAATTGCAAACCAGACTTAAGGTTGGCAGCTTTGTTTTTGTGAATGATGTTGCGTTTTGCCAATTTGTCCAACATAGCTACAACTGCAGGAAATAAACCTTCAGCTTCTTTGCGGTCTTTGGTTGCACGCAATTTACGCATCGCGTTACGAGTGGTTTTGTGCTGGTATTTATTCAATACGCGCTTAGACTCATTTGAACGAATGCGCTTGATGGATGATTTATGGTTTGCCATAGCTGTTTATATAATTAATCTCGTTAAAAAAGCAGCCCATAGGAGAATCGAACTCCTGTTTCAAGGATGAAAACCTTGCGTCCTAACCACTAGACGAATGGGCCAAAAATTGGCAGCCCATAGGAGAATCGAACTCCTGTTTCAAGGATGAAAACCTTGCGTCCTAACCACTAGACGAATGGGCCAAAATGTCAAAACCCCAGAATTTGGGATTGCAAATATAGTAGGAATTTCTTGAAGCGCAAGGGCGCCAACCATTTTTTTTAAGAAAAATCTGGGTCGTCAGAACTCATTTTAAAACCCAGGCGCTTACCTGTTTTGAGTTTGAGCTGTTCGCCCATCATGAAAATCTGACCGACGCTCACATTATCCATATATTCAAATGGTGGAATGTAAAGATCAAATTGCAAGGCATAAGCAAAGGCCATTTGTGCAATTAGCTGCAATAGTTGTTCGGACAACAGCATGTGCTGAGGATCGCTAAAAGTGGCACCCAAAGAACCTTTTCCTTCAATAAAGAAATGTCTTTCATGATTGATAAAAATACGCGCAATTAAATTACCCATGTCGTCTAGGCGATTTTGCTGCATAGACTCCGCCAGAAAATTGTAGATATGAATGGTGCCAAAATAGCCATTGTTTGGATTGGCCTTGAAATAGGCAGTACCCCAAAGAGGATTGGAATCTGGGAGGCGAAAAACGTTGTGGTGAAGATTGAAAACAAGCACATCGCTTCCGATGTAAACGTGAAATTCGTGATCGCCTCTGTCTTTTACCCAAAGACGCACACGTTCATCTGTAATTACTGTTTTAAGCGCTGCCAACTCTTGGTCAATTAGAGTGCGGAGTTGCGCAAACACAAGTTCGATGTCGTCGGCGATATCTTGTTTGAGCGCTGATTTGTGCAATAAAATATCGATGAGGTGTTGTCGGTTGGTAGCGATAGGGTCGTTGGCGGCTTTTTTCTTCATGGCACTATTTTTGTTGTTAAAAATACCGCAAATGCAGGAATTTAGGCGTAAAAGTCTATAAAACTTTCAGCTGTATTGCCAAAAAATGTTTAATTTTGAGAAAAGCGCATTTTACTGCGCCCCAACTATGAAAAAGCGCATTTGGTTTATTATCAATCCCATTTCTGGTGTGCGTCGCAAAGACGACATCCCTGCGCTTATCCGTCGTTTTCTAGACCACGACACCTACACCTTCGAAATACAATACACCAAATATAAAGGGCACGCCATTGAAATTGCACAAGAAGCCGTTCAACTTGGCATCGACATCGTTTGCGCTGTAGGCGGCGATGGCTCCGTTCACGAAGTCGGCACCACACTCATCGGTACCAACACAAGCCTTGCCGTTATTCCAATTGGTTCGGGCAATGGGCTAGCACGCCACATGTTCATTCCACGCAACATCAAAAAAGCGATCCAAACCATCAACCTCAACCAACAAATCATCATGGATACCGTCATGGTCAATGACCAACCCTTCCTTGGTGTTGGAGGATACGGGCTAGATGCCGTTATCGCCAAAAAGTTCGACGAAGACCATAAACGCGGTTTTTGGACCTACGTTAAGCATGTCTTCAAAGAATTCTTCCGCTATAACCCCATGAACATCTCCATAGATACCAACGGGCAAATCAAAAAACTTCCGGTCGTACTTTGTACCATTGCCAATACCTCTGAGTTCGGTAACGGTTTTAAAGTATCGCCAAAATCAGATGCCACCGACGGCAAGCTAGAACTTTTCTTGCTCAAGCCTTTCTCATTGTTTGGCATTCCAAAAATGATTTTTCAGTTTTTTACGGGTCGTTCAGATCAATCCTTTTATGCAGAGGTCATCTCCTTTAAAAACGCCAAAATTTCCTTACCAAATGGCGTTGCACATCACGACGGCGAACCAATTACCGTTATGCGCGAACTCAACGTGCGCGTTGTACCACACTCACTTCACATCATTGTAGGTCAAAAATAATGGCTATTTCCTTTCAACTAGAACTCGAGGCCATGTTGGCCCAACTTGCTCAACTCAACAAAAACACAACACCTTCTTGGGGTCAAATGAATGCCCAACGCATGGTAGAGCATCTTGCCGATGCACTCTATATGTCAGTAGGTAAAGGCGACTACCAATTAGAAGTTCCCACAGACCGCATTGAGCGCATGCAAGCATGGTTAGAATCTGACAAACCCATGGCCAAAGACGTTCAGGTTTCGTTTGCTACACCAGAAACCCCATTGCGCAACGACGAACTCGAAACCGCAATTGATGAGTTCACTGATGCCTTTTTGTCTTTTGAAGAATGGTACGAGGAAGATGCCAGCCGAACAGCCCTCCACCCTTTTTACGGAGAGCTCAATTATTCGCAATGGCAGCGCTTGCACACCAAGCATTTTGCCCACCATTTTGAACAATTTGGCCTAATTTAAGCCTCTATTCCTTTCGCTTCTTTCCCATCAAAAGAACTTTCAGATGCGTCATCCGCTCTTACTTGCTTTAGCTATTGGCTTTACACTGGGCACCCTCAATCACTTTTACCTCAAATCAAAAGGGCATCAAGGTAGTGCACAATGGTTCATGCAAATTGTGGTGTTTTTTGCTTTAGCCTTTAGTGTATTGAAGTTCTTGAAGTAAAAAATTACTTTCCGAATTTGAAACCAGGAATAAACCTCGGAACGCGTTTTTGGTAATCTTTGTAGGCGGAATACTTATTGGCAGAGAGTTCTTCAGAGAAATCAGAACTGCCTTTAAAGAGAATGAGTAGCAAAATACAACCACCAATTGTCCAATTGATCCATTGCCCTGTCGCATTGACGCTGAACAAATAGAAAATAACCCAAATACTTTGTTCCATGGCGTAGTTAGGGTGGCGAACAATACTCCACAAGCCTGTAGATACAAAACCAACTTCGTATTCGCCTAAAGGCTCACCTGCTTTGATGCGGCGGTGCTTTTCTGTTTGGAAGTCATATTGCTGTTGGTCAGCAATATATTCAATGACCACTGCTAGCAACATGAGTGCAGCAAGTAAATAGTCAATCATGTTGAGTTGCGGATCAGCAGTGGTAGATAACGTGGCTAAAATGGGTACTGTAAATGAAAATATCAGGATGTTTTGATAAGCCGAAATAAAGAACAAATTGAAAAGTCCCCAAATAAACTTATTATTGAAACCAGGTCGATTGCGCAATGCTTCCCAGCGATAGTCTTCTTCACCAGCCCAAAAGCGCAAAGTGTAAGCACCGCGGCGGGCAAAATTAAAGGTCAAGCGCGCACCCCAAATGGTTACTAATATGGCCATAAGAACCATGCGTTCTGATAACTCTGGCGCTAAAAATACCATGTGCCAAACGTAGTAAATGGGCACGATACTCCAAAGTTTGTCGACCTGTGAGTTATTGCGAGAGATTTCTCCGACCACAAAACAATAAGCGATGACAATACCAACAGGTAAGTACATTTGTGCTAAGATATCATATTGCAACTCACTGGGTGTATAACCAAAATTGAGACAGATGAGTGGCGCAACCACGACGGTAAAGATCAAAAGTAGAATAGTGAGTAGCATGTTTACGTAAATTTAGGATCACATTTTGAAATGTGAAGCTAGGTTAGGTTTCGAATTTAATAAAAAACTTTTAAGATTTTGCAAATGGAAGGGCTGCTGCACGCGCCGCTTCTATAATTAATTGCTGCACTTGATAAAAAACAGTTGCGTGATCAGCATTTTTGACCCAACACTTGACTTTGATTTGCAAACCTGCTTCCGTGAGTTGTTGGACACCAATAATAGGTTCTGGCTTTTGGAGCACCCGTTTATCTGTTTTTAAAGCCGCGCCAATGACTTGCTGAATGTCGCTGATTTGTACAGCATGCTCAAAAATAAAGGTCCATTCGATGCGACGCGTTGATTCTTTGGTGTAATTGACGATAGTGCCGTTGGCAAGAGGACCGTTCGGAAAAACCAAAACTTTATGATCTGCAGTTTTGAGATAGGTATTGAAAATTTGGATTTCTGACACAACACCCTGTTCGCCTAAGGCCATGATGTCGTCGCCAACTTTAAAAGGCTTTAAAACAAGAATCATGATGCCGCCAGCAAAATTGGATAGCGTTCCGGAAAATGCCATACCCACAGCAATTCCAGCTGCACCAAGCAAGGTAAGAAAAGAAGTCATTTCGACGCCTAATTGAGTAATGGCAGAAATGACCACCATGATTTTCAAGGCCATAGACAAGAAACTTGTCAGAAAAGAAATGAGCCCAGCATCGGTATCGCTCTTGCGCAAAATACGATTGACCAAGCGCGTAAGAACGCCCGTAAGCCAAAAACCCACTACCGCAATTACTATGGCGAGGATCACGTTGGTGAGTAAGGAAAAGATGACTTTACTAAAATCTCCAGATTTGAGGTCAAATAGCGTTTCGATGAAGTGCATATCGTATTTTTACCACAAAAATAGGAATGTTTAGCGAGTTCGAAAATTCAGATCAAATTCAGCTCATTGCCACAGATGGCCTTGTCGACTTTTACCCTCAATTTTTATCGAAAATTGAAAGTCAAGCCCTTTTTGAGCGCATCCATGTGGCTGAGAATTTTGATCAGAATGAAATTGTACTTTTTGGAAAAAGGATGAAGGTCCCGAGGCTAGAAGCTTATTATGCTTTAAACGGAGAAGTCTATGGCTATTCAGGGCAGGAGCTAAGCGCCAAGCCCTTCCCAAACTATCTGAATGAATTGAGAATACGCGTAGAACAACAAACCGGGCAAACCTACAACGCCTTGTTGATCAACCATTACCGAGATGGCAAAGATTCAAACGGTTGGCATGCAGACAACGAAAAATCGCTTGGTAAAAATCCGAGCATTGCGTCCCTGAGTCTTGGTGCAGAGAGGCGTTTTGAGTTAAAGCACCTGACCAATGGTACACACAAAAAAATGCTATTAACCGACGGAAGCTTATTGCATATGCACGGAGCTCTTCAACATCATTACAAACACCAATTGCCAAAAATGACAGGATTGTCACAAGCTCGGCTCAATTTAACCTTTCGTTGGGTGCAGCCTTCAACCTGAAATCAGTAACTTTGGATAAATGAAGCCTCAAGACTACATGCAACGTTGCCTTGATCTAGCTATTTTAGGTCAAGGAGCAGTATCGCCCAATCCAATGGTTGGTTGTGTTATTGTCAAAAAAGGCAAAGTCATTGGCGAGGGTTACCACCAAGAATTTGGCGGACCACATGCCGAAGTTGTAGCTATTGCAGCTGTCAAAGATCAAAATGAACTAGAAGGCGCAACGGTTTACGTCAGCTTAGAACCCTGCTCTCATTTTGGCAAAACACCGCCCTGCAGCAACCTCTTGATTGAGAAAAAGGTAGCACAAGTAGTTGTCGCGTGCAAAGATCCAAATCCGAAAGTTGCCGGAAAAGGCATAGAGCGCTTGCAAAAAGCAGGCATTAACGTAGAGGTTGGCATATTAGAAACAGCCGCCAAGCAGCTCAATAAGCGCTTTTTTTGCTTCCATCAAAAACAAAGACCTCATGTGGTGCTCAAGTGGGCGCAAACCAAAGACGGTTTTCTAGACCGCTTGCGTACCGATGCACAAAAAGGAATCAACTGGATTTCCTCAGAAGAGTCCAGATCCTTGGTGCATCATTGGCGCAGTCAGGAAATGAGTATCTTGGTAGGTAAACACACAGCCCTCAACGACAATCCCTCGCTTACTGTTAGAGACGTAAGTGGCAAGAACCCAATCCGCATCCTCATTGACAGCCAGCTTCAAGTTCAAAACGACATCAGCCTTTTCTCCGAAGATGCCCCTACCCTCATTTTCAATCGACTAAAAAACGAGAAAAAAGGAAATATAGAATGGATCAAAATTCAAGAAACTGCCACTAAGCACATTTTAGACGAACTCTACAAACGCGGTATTCATTCGGTGATGGTAGAAGGAGGCAGCCGCACCCTACAGTATTTTATTATTGACAATGTTTGGGACGAAGCGTATGTTTTGGTAGGGGATTTACTTTATGGTGAAGGAGTCAAGGCACCGGTTTTGAATCGGGTACCCACGAACGTACATGCATTCGGCAGCGACCAAATTTATTATTTTAAACGACGAACGTGAGAAAAACCAGCTTACTTACTGCCCTACTCTTAACGGCGCTAAGCCTGAGTGCGCAAAGCTATCAAATGGCTGTTTTGAAATACAATGGCGGCGGAGATTACTACGCTAACCCTACTGCCTTGCCCAACCTCATTAAGTTTTGCAATACAGAACTCGGCATGAGTATCTCAAAGGAAGTACCGTATGTAGAGGTTGGTAGTACTGACTTATTTCAATACCCACTCCTACACATGACCGGACACGGCAATGTCGTATTCTCCAAAGCAGAAGCCCAAAACCTACGTACTTACTTGCTTTCTGGAGGCTTTTTACACATCGACGACAACTACGGCATGGACGGTTTTGTACGTGCCGAACTTAAAAAAGTATTTCCAGAAGCTTCCCTTACTGAGCTCCCCTCCGACCACCCGATTTTCAGACAGCGCTATAGCTTTCCAAACGGGCTACCTAAAATTCACGAACACGACGGCAAAAGACCACAAGCATTTGGTATTGTCATAGAAGGCCGTTTGGTTTGTTTGTACACCTATGAAACCGATCTTTCAGACGGTTGGGAAGACCCACAAGTTCATAACGACCCAACAGAAAAAAGGCGCCAAGCTTTGCAGATGGGCGCCAATATCATTTCTTATGCTTTTTCGAATTAGTGCTGATGACCGTCGTGCTCATTATGAGGAGCAGCATCGGTAACTTGCAAGAGTTCGATTTCGAAAACTAAATCGGCATATGCTGGGATAGAGCCTGGGCGCCCTTGTTTGCCGTAGGCATTATAGTAAGGGATAAACAACAAAATTTTTCCGCCTTCTTTGATGTAAGTGATTCCTTCTTCGAAGCCAGGAATCATGCGCTGCACTTTGTATTCAAATTCTAATGGTGCATTGCGGTCCTTGGAAGAATCGAACTTTTTACCGCCGCGACGCAAGGTTCCGGTATAATGCAAACTTACCTTTTTGCCTTCCTTGACCTCGTTAGATTTACCGTTATCAAGAATGACATATACCAAACCAGTGGCACTTTGCTGCGCATTCGGATAATTCTTTTTGACTTCGTTGTACATAAATACTTTGTAGTCATCTTGTGACATAGCAGCAATTTTGGAAAGCTCGGCCTGTTCTAATTCATCTTGGGCCTTTTTGGCCAAATAAACTTGATCAAATGCTGCTTGGGCATTCCATTTGTTGGCTTCTCTACCGACGCGTATGATTTCAACCTTGCGCATAGTATCGTTTTGAGCAATTGCATTAACGACGTCTTGCCCAGAAATGACGTGGCCAAAAACCGTGTGCTTTCCATCGAGCCAAGGTGTAGCTTTGTGGGTGATGAAAAACTGCGAACCGTTGGTGTTCGGCCCTGAATTTGCCATGGAAAGGATACCCGGGCCAATATGTTTGAGCGTTGGGTCAATTTCATCGTAAAATTTGTAGCCGGGATCGCCCATGCCAGTGCCTTGCGGGTCTCCACCTTGGATCATAAAATCGGCGATCACGCGATGAAAGATCAGGCCATCAAAAAATGGTTTGGAAAAAGATTTGTCGCCAACCTTGAAATTACCTTCGGCTAAACCTACGAAGTTACCAACGGTCATAGGCGTTTTATCATATTCAAGCTGACAAACGATAATGCCTTTGTTGGTGATGAAACGTGCATAGATGCCATCTTGAATTTCTTCAACTTTTTGGGCATGTAATAAGCCTGTAAATGGCAAGAAAAGTAAGGTAAAAAGTAATTTTTTCATGGTGTTATTTTTCGATATCTAGTAATTCAACTTCAAATATAAGTACAGAATAAGGCGGGATGAGTTCTGTTGGCGAACCTGGGCCGTATGCCATTTCTTGAGGAATATAAAAACGGTATTTTGCACCTACATTCATGAGCTGTACGCCTTCTGTCCAACCAGGGATTACCGCATTGAGTGGAAAGGATATTGGTTCTTTGCGTTCTACCGAACTGTCAAATATTTGACCGTCAATGTTGGTGCCGGTATAATGTACCTTAACTGTTGAACTCGCCGTTGGTTTTGGACCTTTGCCCTTTTTTAAGACCTCGTATTGCAAACCACTGGCTGTAACTTGCATGTCTTTTTTCTTTGCATTTTCTATTAGGAAAGCCTCTCCTTTTTCGCGATTGACTCGGCCTGCTTCTTTTTCTGCAGCTAAAGCCTCTTGATTAACGGCTTGTTCGGCGCTTTCAATGGCTTGCATTTTTTCTTGAAAATAAGACATCACGCATTGGTTGCTCGGGTCTTGAAGCAAACTTTCGCGTTTCATCATGGCATCGCTGAGCCCTTGCAGCAAAAGTGATACATTGGCTTCAGGGAAATCTTTAAGGACACTTTTGGCAATATTTTGACCTGCCAAATAACTCACGGAGTCTATTCTGGAAATGACCTGTGGGGTTTGGGCTTGGGTTTGTATAGCAAACAAAATGCTGAACGAGAAGAGTATTTTTTTCATAATGTTTAAATTTCGTTTCGGGTGTCAGAGCCCCAAAACATTTTGTTTCGGATGGTATCTAAAAAGTTGTTGTCTTCGAATTTGACGACGTTGATCATAAATTCGGCTTTGGTGATGGTGACTTTTTCACCTTGTTTGATGTGCTGTGAATGACCGTCTAAAGATAGCAAATAAGTGCGGTCGCGGCCTTCTACCTGCAAAGAAATTGGCATATGGTCAGGTACTACAACTGGGCGAACATTGAGGTTGTGTGGTGCAATTGGCGTGAGGATATGCACTTGGCAACCTGGCGTAATGATGGGCCCACCACAGCTGAGACTATAGGCAGTTGAACCTGTTGGGGTAGCTACAATTAAGCCGTCGGCCCAATAGGTATTTAAGAATTTGTCTCCAATATACGCATGCACTTTGATCATGGAGGAGGTGTCTTTTTTCTGAAGGGTGAGCTCGTTGAGGGCGAAATTTTCGTCGGCGAATAGATCGTTGTCGGTATGAACGCGCAGTAGTGAGCGCTTTTGAAATTCGTATTGACCGTCGTTGAAACGTTGGAGTGTTTGAGCAATTTGCAATTTGGAAAGATTCGATAAAAAGCCCAAACGCCCTGTGTTGATGCCTAGAATTGGCACACCGGAATCGCGGATGAAGGAAACAGCTTTCAAAAAGGTGCCGTCTCCACCCAAACTGATCATGAGGTCATAACCACTTTTGAGATCGAGGTGATTTGTAAAAGTTTGATAAGTGAGGGGCCATTGAAATTTAGTATGGAGCTGCTGAGCGAGTTCAAGCTCGAGCACTGGTTTCCATCCTAACGCTACAATTCCGTTCAGTAGGTTTTCAAAAACACTGAGGTCTTGCTTGGATATTTTTTTGGCGTATATGGCGATTTGTTTCATTACATGCTTAAATAATGCATGAGTTCTTGGTAGCGATCTTGAAGTTCGTCGGGTTGTTGACTGTCTTGAAAGCTCGCTAGCACTTGGTAATCATAGCGCTCAAAGGTACGGATAATTGCACTTAGGTTTTGTTGATTGATGCGCAAATTGATTTGAATTTTGGTGCTATCCGGAATATTACTCACAAACAAATTAAGAATTTTGGCATGGTTGCTTTCGACAATCTGTGCAATTTGCGCCAGCGTGTAGTCATTGGCATTCATTTCGAGTACCAAAACGGATCCGGACTCATTGAGCCCGCTCGTTTCGGCTAATAATTGTAGTAATTCTTGCGCGCTAATGACACCTAAGTAATTTTCCTGGCGGTCTAGGACGGGCAATACTGTTAATTTGAAGAGCGCGAAATGCTGGAGTAAATCAAATAAGTGTGCATCGGCAAAAGCAAAAGGACGCGGGAGGTGCTGAAACAACTGATCTAGGCTATGGTCGAGATCGGATTGATCTAGTAATTCGGATTCGGAGACAAGACCCACAAAATTGCCATTTTTAAGGACGGGCAGGTGATTGACTTGGAATTCATCCATCCAGAACAACGCTTTTTCGCCGGTATCTGAATGCAATAATGGAGGGATTTGATCTGAAAGTATGTTAGAAGCTCTCATAGTGGGTGCAAAATACTAAATTCCTTGAATGTTTCGTACTTTTGCAACTCAATTATTGTGCCATGACCAGACTCAGCGTGAATATCAATAAAATCGCAACCTTGCGCAATGCACGGGGAGGTCAAACTCCAAATGTATTGCAATTTGCGCTCGACGCCGAAAGATTCGGTGCGCAGGGAATTACCGTACATCCAAGACCCGATGAACGCCACATCACGACACAAGATTGCTACGACCTACACAACCGCATTCAAACCGAATTCAACATCGAAGGTTACCCCGATGCGCGTTATTTACAGCTGATCAAAGACCTGCGTCCTGCTCAGGCCACTTTGGTGCCTGACCCACCGGGCGTACTCACCTCCAACGCAGGTTGGGATTGTATTAGCCAAGCCAAATTCCTTGCGCCAATTATGGCTCAAATTCAGGCTTTAGGCGTACGCGTTTCGTTGTTTATGGAAACCGACCTCGCTCAGCTTGACCAAGCAAAAGCGCTCGGGGCAGAACGCATTGAGTTTTATACTGGTCCTTACGCAGAAAATTACAGCGCTGACAAAACGGCAGCTGTTGCGCCCTATAAACTGGCGGCACAACACGCCCTGAATTTAGGCCTTGGTATCAATGCTGGGCATGACCTCAGTTTGGAAAATTTAGCATTTTTGAAAGCTGAACTTTGTGCGCTCGACGAAGTGTCTATCGGGCACGCATTAATTTCTGATGCGCTTTATCTTGGCATAGAAAATACCATCCAAAGATATCTCTACGAATTGCGCTGAGGCGCCTGATGCAGCACGCGCTGCGGAAACGGAATTTCAATGGAATACGCTCTAAAAAGACGGTCAATTTCAAACCTGATTTCAGACTTATAATTGTTGATATCCCAGCTTTGATCTGCCCAAAAGACGAGTTCGAGCTCTAGGCCGGCATCGCCAAAATCGGCGAGCCTCACCATGACAGGGTTGTTTTTTTTGACTTTCGGATGTGCTAAGGCTGCCTGCTTGAGCAAACGTTCAATTAAGGAGAGGTCGGCACCATAGGCCACCGCCAATTTGATCGTAAAGCGGGTCAGTTCTGAGCCATGACTCCAATTTTCGATGCGGTCTTGGGTGAGGTGCGTATTGGGAATAATAAGCACGTTTCCCTCGCGTGTCTGGATTTGAGTGGTGCGCACATTGATCTTGACAATTTTGGCGACCATTGACTCGTTGCTGTGTGCAGCTGTTTTGGTTTTCCCGTTGATCTCGACGATATCACCAACCCTTAAATTACCCTCGAAAAGCAAGACAATACCAGCTATCATGTCTTTGAAAACGTCTTGCAAGCCTAAACCTAATCCAACCAATAAACCAACAGAGCTGGTCAGTAAAATCATGAGGTCGATGCCGAGCAGCTTGAAACAAAGCAGGATGGAACTGACGTAAATGAAGTATTTGGCCAGCTGATTGTAGACAAATTCAGTGCCGGCATCGATGTTGGGGTTGTTTTTGAAGCGGCGCGCAAAATAGAGTTTGGTAAGGTTGGTTGCGATTTTGGTACCAAAAAAAACAGAAATAACAATTAAGATGTCTGCAAAATCTATTTTAAAGCTGTCAAAAGAAAGGAGTTTAAAGCGCAGAAAATCATTGAAAGTAACGTGTCCGTTGTTGTAGCGAAAACTTAAGATAGCGACATAAATTGCCAATAAATAAACGCTCTGACTCACGAGCCTTAAGCGAGCCATTTGTTTGGCTTCTAGCTGAAGATTGGCGCTTTTCACATAGCCCTTTAAGGCTTTATGAACCAAACGACGCAAAATAGCTGCCGTTAAAAAAATAAGTAATAAAAAAATGAGATTCCAGAAACAAATCTTGTAAGGGCCAATATAAAAAAGAGTTTCTGCAAACATATTAGCGAATTAAGGTAATACCGATTTGTTCTGAGAGCAGCATCTTGACCTTTTCTAAGCTCACGAGTTCGCCAAGGGCCAAAAGAAGGTCGTCTTCTTTTAAGGTGTCTTGCGCTAATTCAGTGCGGATTTTATTGATTTTTTGCTCGACAAAGGCGAGTTTAAAGCGGTAGATGACCTGAACAACCGTTTGATAGAGGTCGTCGGATTCAGACTTCGTTTGGATTTTGTAGCGCGCCACCCAGTTATGACTCAGTTCTTGTTCGTGGGCTTCGATGTCGGCTACAAATTGGACAATTTGCTGGTTTTCGTGACGCAAAAAGTAACTTGATTCATAGAGTGTCTGCTCTTCTAAAGCTCCTTTTTCAAAGATGCGGTATATTTCTTCGTAGAGCGGTGTTTCAAAAAAGAGTTCGTCTTTTTGAAGTTCATGGACAATGAGTTCGATGACGCTCGTTTGTGTTTCGGGCTGTCCTGGTTCTTGCCAAATGAGGGCTCGGGTTCCGTATTTGATGAGTACCCGAATGAGTTCGGCTTCAAAAATGGTGTGGTCAAGCGCTGTTTCTGAGGACGCTTCTAGGGATTGTGGAGCAGGGTTTTTGGGGAGTTCAATTGCGCCAATTGCAGGGTCCTGATAGGTTTTGGCCATAGCAGACTTGCGCAAATTGAGCAATTCAGACTGCACAATAGACTCCGATATATCGAATTGTTGCGCGAGCTGTTGTACGTAGACAGAGCGCGTGATTTGATCTGGAATGAGTGAAACAGAATGCACGATGTCTTTGATGAGCCCGGCCCTGAGAATTGGGTCGTTGCCGCCATCGGCAAGTAAGATGCTGGCCTTGAAAGAAATGAAATCTTGTTTGTGACTAGCGATGTAAGCGCTTAATTCGGCCGAGGACCTCGATTTAGAAAAGGAGTCGGGGTCTTCGCCATCGGGAAAAAGTACCACTTTTACATTGAGGCCTTCTTCTAAAATGAGATCGATACCGCGGAAACTGGCTTTGATACCTGCTGCATCGCCATCGTAGAGAATGGTGAGGTTCTTGGTGTAGCGACTGACTAATTTGACTTGTTCTTTTGTTAATGATGTACCCGAAGAAGAAACGACGTTTTGGATGCCCGCTTGGTGCATGCTAATAACGTCGGTATAGCCCTCACAAAGCAAACATTCGTTGTATTTGACGATATCTCCTTTGGCAAAATACAAGCCATAGAGGATCTCGCTCTTATTGTAAATGATACTCTCGGGAGAGTTAAAGTATTTGGCAACTTTCTTATCGGAAAGCAAGGTGCGGCCTCCGAAGCCTAAGACACGGCCTGAAACGCTGTGAATTGGGAACATAACGCGGCCTTTGAAGAAGTCGAAGGTGCGTTCGTCTTTTGATTTGGTGAGGCCAATGGCCTCGAGGTAATCTTTATTGTATCCTTTATCTAGTGCGAGGTCGGTAAAAGCAGAGCCCGTGTTGAGGCAGTAGCCGAGTTGGAATTTGTCGATGGTAGCGCGCGTAAAACCGCGTTCTTCAAAATACGATAAACCGATGGCCTTTCCCTCTTGCGAGTTGAGCAGCATTTCGGAAAAAGTGTTTTTGGCAAACTCATTGATGATCAGGAAGCTCTCGCGTTCATTGAGTGCAGCGAGTTCCTCGGCGGTGGCTTCGCGCTCTTCTGGTACTTCGATGTTGTAGCGCTTGGCCAACCATCGAAGTGCTTCGGGGTAGCTGAAGTGCTCTTTTTCCATTAAAAAACTCGCAGCGTTACCGCCCTTTCCTGTAGAAAAACATTTAAAGATTTGCTTGGCAGGAGAAACGACAAAAGACGGTGTTTTTTCGTCGGTGAAGGGGCTAAGGCCTTTGAGGTTAGAACCCGCGCGCTTGAGTTGCACAAATTCTCCGATCACCTCTTCAATGCGGGCGGTCTGTAGAATTTGATCAACAATATGCGGCGGAATTTTACTCATTTAAGGATTGAAGTTTTTAATGGTTTTCTGTCCTTGTTGGTCGTAGGTAATCCATTCACCGACCATTTGATCGTCTTTGTAAGCGCCGTAGTAGTGAATTTTACCGTTTGGATATTTCACTACTGAATAGCCGTTCTTCTTGCCTGCAGCGTAAAATGTAAAAGAAAGCAAGGTTCCTTTTTCACTGTAGAAATTCCATTTGCCTTCGCGGTCTCCTTTTTGGTTGAGTTCACCTTGGTATTTCATTTGTTTTTTACCGGGATACCATTCTTTGTAGTGGCCATCTTTGATTTCGACGAGGTCTTCTGGAGCCACTTGCTTGGTGGTTTCTTTGCTTTTTTTGTCTGTGCAAGAAGGCAAGGTAATGGTTAAAAGGACAAGAAGTAGGGTTAGAAAGTATTTCATGGAATTATTTTTCGCGGTTCATGGTGTAGGCCACCAAGCCTATTAACGAAGCTTTTGCAGGGCTATCGGGGTAAGCACTTAAAATTTCTAAGGCCTGAGCAGCTAAAGTCTCCATGCGTTTTTGTGCGTATTGTACCCCACCGGATTCCCAAACTAGTTGAATGGCACGCTGTACGCGGTGACTCACGTCGTATTCGTTTTTGATGATGTAACGCAGTTCTTTTTGAATAGCAACTGGGGCATTTTGCAAGGCATAGATGAGCGGGAGTGTCATTTTTTGCTCGCGGATATCGATGCCGGTTGGCTTGCCGATATGCTCACCGGTGCCGTAGTCAAAGATGTCGTCTTTGATTTGAAAAGCGAGGCCTATGAGTTCGCCAAACTCGCGCATTCGAGCACGTTCTGCCTGTGCGCCCACACTAAGGGCACCGGCCTCGCAGCAAGTGGCAATGAGCGATGCAGTTTTTTTGCGGATGACCTCGTAATAGACCTCTTCGGTGATGTCGAGGTGACGGGCTTTTTCAATTTGAAGCAGCTCGCCTTCTGACATTTCTTGGACAGCACGCGCAACAATTTCAAGGAGGTCAAGGTTGCGCTTTTCAATGGAAATAAGCAAAATACGCGAGAGCATGTAGTCGCCAACAAGCACCGCGATTTTGTTTTTCCAGAGTGCATTGACAGAGAAAAAACCGCGGCGTTCAGCAGCGTCGTCGACGACGTCGTCGTGGACAAGGGTGGCAGTGTGTAAAAGCTCTACAAGTGTAGTGGCGTCAAAAGTAATGGGGTTGATATCGCCGAGCATTTTGGCGCTCAGAAAAACGAACATAGGACGCAACTGCTTGCCCTTGCGTTTGACGATATAGCTGGTGACTTTGTCTAGCAGGGCGACATCGGCGTGCATCGCGTTTTGAAAGTGGATTTCAAAATCGAGTAATTCTTGCTGAATGGGTGCGGTGATGTCGTCTAGGCGCTGCATCTAACAAATATACGAAAAGCCGTGGCCTAATAAAAGACCACGGCAGGAAACTTAACGCGAAAGGTGCATATTTCGCTCTGAGTATATTTTGGTAAAGAACGGATCTTTTAAATCTTTGATAAAGCGAATGGCCTCACCGGTAGATTTCATTTCTGGACCTAATTCTTTCTTTACATCAGGGAATTTCTCGTAAGAGAAAACGGGTATTTTGATGGCGTAGCCTTCTTTGCGCGGCTGGAAGTTAAAGTCAGTGACTTTGTTGTGGCCGAGCATGACTTTAGTAGCGTAGTTGACGTAGGGTTCGTCGTAGGCTTTGGCAATGAACGGAACCGTACGCGAAGCTCTTGGATTGGCTTCAATGACGTAGACTTTGTCGTCTTTGATGGCAAATTGGATATTGAGCAAGCCGACTGTTCTGAGCTCTACGGCAATTTTTTTGGTGATGTCTTCGATTTGAGTGATCACGAAGTCGCCAAGATTGTAGGGAGGTAAAACCGCATAGGAATCGCCGGAGTGGATACCTGCCGGCTCGATATGCTGCATGATGCCAATGATGTAGACGTTTTCACCGTCGCAGATGGCATCGGCCTCGGCCTCAATTGCGCCACCAATAAAATGGTCTAATAAGATTTGGTTGTTGCCCATTTCGTTGAGGATGTCCACGACGTGGTGCTCTAGCTCCTCTTTGTTGATGACGATTTTCATTTTTTGCCCACCCAATACATACGAAGGACGCACTAGAAGCGGAAAGCCAAGTTCTTCTGAAAGTTCGATGGCTTGTTCTGCGCTTTCTACAACGCCGTATTTTGGGAACGGAACATTGTTTTTCTCGAGTAATTTAGAGAAACGTCCGCGGTCTTCGGCTAAATCTAGGGCCTCGTAAGAAGTACCGAGAATTGGAATGCCGTAGCGTTGGAGTTTTTCGGCGAGTTTGAGTGCGGTTTGACCACCGAGCTGTACAATAACGCCAATTGGCTTTTCGTGTTGGATGATGTCGTAGATGTGCTCCCAGAACACCGGCTCGAAGTAGAGTTTGTCGGCGGTGTCGAAGTCGGTGGAGACGGTCTCGGGGTTGCAGTTGATCATGATGGTTTCGTAGCCGCATTCTTTGGCAGCTAGAACGCCGTGCACACAAGAATAATCGAATTCGATACCTTGGCCAATGCGGTTAGGGCCCGAACCCAATACTACTACTTTTGGACGCTCACTGACTACACTTTCGTTTTCGTATTCGAAGGTAGAATAATAGTAGGGCGTGAGGGCTTCAAACTCAGCTGCGCAGGTGTCTACAAGTTTGTAAACGCGGTTGATGCCGAGGTCTTTGCGCTTGATAGCGACTTCGGACTCTAGGCAACGCAAGAGGTGTGCAATTTGACGGTCTGCGTAGCCTTTTTGCTTGGCTTCGAAAAGGAGCTCTTGCGGGAGGTTTTCTAAATGAAATTTCTCGATTTTGCGTTCGAGCTTGATGAGGTCTTCGATTTGCTTCAAGAACCAGATGTCGATTTTGGTTTTTTCGACGATGGTTTTGAAGGGAATACCTAATTTGATCGCATCGTAAATATGGAACAAGCGATTCCAGCTCGCAAATTCTAAGGAATGAAGGATTTCGTTTTGATTGGTGAGCTCTTTGCCGTCGGCACCCAAACCATTGCGGTTGATTTCTAAGGACTGACAGGCTTTTTGCAAGGCTTCTTGAAAACTACGCCCAATACCCATGACCTCACCTACTGACTTCATTTGAAGACCAAGTTGGCGATTGGTACCTGGGAATTTATTGAAATTCCAACGTGGAATTTTGACAATGACGTAGTCGAGGGTTGGTTCGAAAAGCGCGGAGGTTGTTTTGGTAATTTGGTTGCTGAGCTCGTTGAGGTGGTAACCAATGGCGAGTTTGGAAGCAATTTTGGCAATTGGATAACCCGTTGCTTTGGAAGCCAATGCAGAAGAGCGAGAAACGCGCGGATTGATTTCAATAGCGATGATGTCTTCGTTGGCATCGGGAGAAACGGCAAACTGCACGTTGCATCCGCCGGCAAAATTACCGATAGAGCGCATCATGTTGATGGCCATATCGCGCATTTTTTGGAAGGTGGTATCGGAGAGGGTCATGGCGGGCGCCACCGTGATGGAGTCGCCGGTGTGTATACCCATTGGGTCGAAGTTTTCGATCGAGCAGATGATCACGACGTTGTCGTTGGCATCGCGCAAGAGCTCGAGTTCGTATTCTTTCCAGCCCAAAAGCGCTTTATCGATCATGACCTCGTGGATCGGTGACAACTGCAAGCCGCGCTCTAAGAGGTTATCGAATTCTTTGGGTTCGTGTAAGATACTTGCTCCGGAACCACCTAAAGTATAGGAAGGGCGGATACAAAGCGGAAAACCAAATTCTTGGGCAATTTCCTTGCCTTCTAAAAAGGACTTAGCTGTTTTTTGTGGTGCCATTGGCACGCCAATTTTGAGCATAAGTTCGCGAAATGCCTCGCGGTTTTCGGTGATTTCAATGGCGTTGATATCGACACCAATAATGCGCACATTGTGTTTCTCCCAAATGCCCATTTCGTCGCATTGAATGCAAAGATTGAGCGCAGTTTGACCGCCCATGGTTGGCAAAACGGCATCTATTTGGTGGTTTTCGAGAATTTTAACAATGCTCTCTGGCTCTAAAGGCTGAAGATAGACGTTGTCGGCAACGACCTTGTCGGTCATGATGGTAGCCGGGTTAGAATTGATGAGCGTAACTTCGATTCCTTCTTCGCGCAGCGATCGTGCTGCTTGAGAACCAGAGTAGTCGAATTCACAGGCTTGACCAATTACAATAGGACCACTACCAATAATGAGGACGGATTTGATCGAATGATCTTTAGGCATAGGGGCTTCAATTTACTAGTTTCTTTGAGCGAAACCTTCGCTGCAAATTGAGCACAAATTTAAGTTAAATTCAGTCGACAGCGGCATGTATGGCCGATTGTTTTTTAACAAAATGAAAGTCGAATGTTAATTAAATGAAAATCAAGCGCAGTGGCGCGATATAAATTGCAAAGCCAAACTATTGAAGGTCTCGGCTTGCTCGTAGTTGACCACGTGGCCGCATTCCGGCACCACGCGGAGCTCAGAGGCCATGTCTTGACTGACGATAATGCGTACAGGATTCAAAAACATGTGGTCTTGTTCGCCCATGACATACAAAGTGGGGATGGTTTCGGGCGTTGAATTGATGCGGGTGAGATAAGCCGTTAAGCGCGCAGTAAGCTTGAACCAGCGCTGAAATTCTTTGTCGACCACTTTTTTGGCTTCATTGACAAATAAATGGCGCGATGCTTTGTGATTGGCGCGCGGCATCATGATGCGGGCCATTAAACGGTACAAAGACATTTGTGGCAACACGCTGTAAAGTATGCGGCCAGCGCGTAAAATGGCGCGTGAACGCACATTGAGTTTGGTAACGGCGCCAGCAAAAATCATGCTTTTGACTAAATCGGGGCGCTGCGTGCGCAAAGCTTTGATGACGATAGAACCTAAGGATACCCCCACAAAATGTGCCTGGTGAATGCCTTTTTGATCGAGGAGTTCGATGACGTCTTTGGCAATAAGTTCAAAGGAATACTTCTTGGTTTCAGCGCTTGTTTTTTGGCTTTTGCCATGCCCGCGTAAATCGAGCACCAACACGTTGTGTTTTTCACAGAAATCTTTGAGCTGCTTGTGCCAAATAGAAGAGCTCCCTCCTGCCCCATGGACAAACACCACCCATTCGGTGGCATCTCGGTGTAAAAAGGATTTGGAGTAGAGCATGGGCAAAAATAAAAAAAACACCCGTTTTTCAACGGGTGTTTTCATATAAACTTTTGAAGGTTTGGATTATTTATCCTTTACTTCTTCGAAATCTACGTCGGTTACTTCGTCGTGAGCAGCGCCTGAACTTTGATCTGCATCAGCAGCACCAGCATTTGCGCCGTCTGCGTTTGCAGCATTGTACATATCTTGCGATGCAGAACCGAATACTTCGTTGAGCTTGTCCATGGCAGGCTGAAGATTGGCCATGTTTTTGGCTTCGAATTCAGTTTTCAAGGCAGCAAGTGCATCTTCGATTGGTTGTTTTTTGTCGGCAGGGATTTTATCACCGTATTCTTTCAACTGACGCTCTGTCTGGAAGATGAGTGAGTCGGCTTTATTGATGAGTTCTGCTTCTTCTCTGCGCTTGTTGTCGGCATCTGCATTGGCTTCTGCCTCTGCTTTCATGCGTTGGATTTCTTCGTCGGACAAACCGCTAGAAGCTTCAATTTTGATAGATTGTTGCTTGCCAGTTCCCTTGTCTTTGGCAGAGATATTCATGATGCCGTTCGCATCGATGTCGAAAGTAACCTCGATTTGTGGCACACCGCGTTGCGCTGGCGGAATATCGGTAAGTTGGAAACGACCCAATGTTTTGTTGTCGTTGGCCATTGCGCGTTCACCTTGCAACACGTGAATTTCTACAGAAGGCTGGTTGTCGGCAGCGGTAGAGAATACTTCTGATTTTTTGGTAGGAATGGTAGTGTTCGCGTCTATTAATTTGGTGAACACGCCGCCCATTGTTTCGATACCTAAAGAAAGTGGAATGACATCTAAAAGAAGAACGTCTTTGACTTCACCTGTAAGTACGCCACCTTGAATAGCAGCACCAACGGCAACCACCTCATCTGGATTGACACCTTTAGAAGGCGCTTTTCCGAAGAAACGCTCCACAGCTTCTTGAATAACTGGAATACGCGTAGAACCACCAACTAAGATGACTTCGTCGATGTCTGAAGGCTGCAAGTTTGCATTGGAGAGTGCAGAACGGCAAGGTGCAATTGTGCGCTCGACGATGCTAGAGATGAGCTGTTCAAACTTGGCGCGTTGGAGGGTGCGCACAAGGTGTTTTGGAATGCCGTTTACTGGCATGATGTACGGCAAGTTGATTTCTGTAGTTGTTGTAGAAGACAACTCGATTTTTGCTTTTTCAGCAGCTTCTTTCAAGCGCTGAAGTGCCATTGGGTCTTGACGAAGATCAAGACCTTCTTCTGACTTGAATTCTTCGGCTAACCAAGAGATGATTGCTTCATCGACGTCGTCGCCACCGAGGTGGGTGTCTCCGTCTGTAGACAATACTTCGAATACGCCATCGCCGAGCTCGAGCACGGAAACGTCGTGGGTTCCGCCACCGAAGTCGAATACAACGATTTTTTGGTCGATACCTTTTTTATCTAGGCCATAAGCAAGTGCTGCTGCAGTTGGCTCGTTGATGATGCGTTTGATGGTTAAACCTGCGATTTCACCAGCTTCTTTAGTGGCTTGACGCTGCGCATCGTTGAAATAAGCCGGAACAGTTACAACTGCTTCAGTCACTTCTTGACCAAGGTAGTCTTCGGCTGTTTTCTTCATTTTTTGAAGAATCATGGCAGAGATTTCTTGTGGTGAGTATAGTCTGTCGTCTATTTTGACACGCGGCGTGTTGTTGTCGCCTTTGACAACTTGGTATGGCATGCGCGATACTTCTTTTGCAGATTCGTCGAAGCTAGAGCCCATGAAACGCTTGATTGAAGAAATCGTTTTTGTAGGATTGGTGATGGCTTGTCTTTTTGCAGGGTCACCAACTTTGCGTTCGCCACCCTCAACAAATGCAACAACTGAAGGCGTGGTGCGTTTTCCTTCAGCATTGGCAATGACCACTGGCTCATTACCCTCCATGACCGAAACACAAGAGTTTGTTGTTCCGAGGTCGATTCCGATTATTTTTCCCATTTTGAATTAAATTTTGATAGTCTGCTTGAGTCAATGATTGTGCCATCCGAAAATCAGCAGTGATTTATGACATTTTGATCGGTATTTCCCGCAATCAAATGTCTTTTTGTCAGTTTTGCTGACATTGGTAACTTAAGTTACGTTGCCAAGCCATAAAGAAAGTAACTTTGGTGTATGATAGTAGGAAAAGGAACAAAAATGTACAGCATTGCCAAGATGAAATGTCCGCAGTGCCATGAAGGTCAATTCTTAGTCTCACACCCATACGACCTAAAAAATATTGGAGATGTCAAAACAGAATGCGATGTATGTCATTTAAAATACGAGCGCGAGCCCGGTTTTTATTATGGTGCGATGTACGTTTCATACGCTTTAGGCGTTGCGCTTTTTGTGACGGTGTGGGCCTCTTGTAACCTTTGGTTTCCCTGGCTGAGCGCCTGGAGTCAAATTGGTTTAGTGGTCTTTTTCACACTTGTATTGTCACCCTATTTATTTGCGCTCTCTAAAATCATTTGGGCCAATTTCTTTATCTCCTACGACGCAGATGCTCAAGTCAGAAAATAAGCTCGAAATGCTTCAGGCCCATTTAGGGTATTTGCTCGAAGATGCACTTCTTGAAGAAATGGCACAGGTCGCCAAAATTAGAGAGACCGCCACGGATGAAATTATCGTCAACGTAGGAGACCAACTTCAAATGATACCAATTGTCATCGAAGGGTCTATCAAAATTTCGAGAGAAAACGAAAGTGGCGACGAATTACTGCTTTATTATATGGAAGGCGGCGACACCTGCGCCATGTCCTTGCAATGTTGCACCAGAAGAATCGACTCTCAGATCAAAGCCACCTCTATGGAGCCTTCGCTTCTATTGATGTTTCCTTCCGAATACATGGAGCGCTGGCTCGATCAATACAAAACATGGCGACAATTTATTTTAGATAGCTACCATACCCGCATGCTCGAACTCATGGAGTCTATCGATGCCATCGCTTTTATGAATCTAGATCAACGCTTACTCAAATACCTTTCTGATCAGGCCAAGATTTTAGGTAGCGTTGAAATCAACCATACCCACCAGCAAGTTGCAGATGACCTCCACTCTTCGAGGGTTGTTATTTCAAGACTACTCAAGCAACTTGAAACAAAAGGAGAAATAAAATTACTGCGCAACAAAATCATCCTCAAGAATTTTTAGATTATTGATAATAATTTGTTAACTTGTGGCCAATTAACCATTAAAACAAGCTTTTATGAAAAAAATTCTACACTTATTGTGCAGTATACTGCTCATCGGTGTTGGTCTTAAAGGCCACGCGCAAGCCCTCACTTGTGCCACGGCTTCACCTGTTACCCCAGGTACTTTTACGGCTACCACCCTAATTGGCACACCCTCCACACCCGGGCTCAATGGCAACGGCGTAGCCTTAACGGCAGGTTGGTATGCTTACACCCCAACTTCTAACGGTATTTTAAATATCAATTCTTGTGGGGGCGGCGCCGACACCAGACTCTGGATTTGGTCCGGCAGTTGTACTGCACTGGTTGCAGTAGCCAACAACGATGACTTTGCAGGTTGTATTTCAACTGGTACTACTGCTTACGCATCAAAAATTGAAAACATCATTTTAATGGCAGGTACCACTTATTATTTTGAGTGGGACAACCAATGGGAAGCCACGGGCTTTACTTGGAGCTTTACTTTTGCCGCCCTGCCAAATAACAACGATGCCGGTATTACTTATGTTACCAATCGCAACACGCGCATTCCAATTTCGCAAGCGAGTTATGGCATTCCTTTGGGCGCAACCGTTAAAAACTTCAGTGGCGCAACGCTTACAAATGTGGTATTAACTACTGAAATCTACGAATTGCCAAATACAACAACTCCAGTTCAGACTTATGCTAGCACACCTGTTTCGCTCGGTATTGGTGCTGAACAAGTACTTACATCCGGAACTTGGGCACCTGTTTTAACATCTTCCAAATCTTACCTCATCAAGTACATTAAAACGCAGACGCAACTAGATGGTGTAATTAGCAATGACCAAAGCACCCAAAACCTCATTCTTGACTACAACTATACTGCAAGAGATAACAACGTATACCAAGTTGCTTACAATTGGTCTTCGACTTTAGAATACACTCAAGGTGTTGTACATACCGTTTATGGTGCCGACAACATGACAGGAGCAGTGTATTTTGTACAAAGTACCTCCACAACACAAGTTTACAACGTACAAGTTTTTCAAGTGACCAACGGTGTGGTAGCTACTACCCCACTTTACACCTCTGCCAATATTACAGCTAACGGTGCTGGTTTTAGACTCCATAACTTCCCTACGCCAATTCCTGTTACAGCAGGCGAATACCTTATCGCCATCAAAAAAACTGGAACAACCTCTTTTCCTATTGGCGCAGACCTCAGCATCTTTACCCCTGGCAAAAACCTAGTTAGAACAGGAGCAGCAGGAGCATGGACTCCCGTAGAAGCTTTTGGGGTGAGCCCAGCATTTATGATTCGCCCGAAATTTGGAGCAGATCCGAGCGATGAAATTGCTTTCTTAAACAACCGCAACCCTGGTGGCGAGAACACCAAAATACACACCCGTCAGTCTTTGACTGGTAACGACCTACAATTTTGGGCACGTGCTATTAATACAGGCACAGCTACAACAACAGGTGTTACTATGACCGTAACGGTAAAAGACCCATCTAATGCGGTTATTTATACAGCAACAAGTGCTCCACAAGACCTCATTGCTGGACAAATAGATACCTTTACCGTAGCTAACTTTACGGTTACTGCATTGGGCGCATATACCATCGATTATGTGTTCAACAACGCAGGTGATCAAATCCCACAAAACAACAGCAAAACGACTACCTTCACAAGAACAACTGGTGAAATGTCGCGCACTGTTGGCGTAACAGGTTCATTAGGATTGAACGCAACCACTGTTGCTAATAACATCGTTTTTGGTAATAACTATGCGATCACTCAAAACGATTTCTTGGACTCCGTTCTGTTTGTACTCAATCCAGGAACGCCTACCGGTTATGTTGCAAGTGTGAATATTTATGGTACCACACTAAACACCACAACAGGCGCAATGGTACCAAATCTTACGCCTATTGCATCTACTGTGACCTACACAACTACAGCGGCCGACAACTTAAATGGCGTTACAGTTAAAGTTCCAATTTCAGGTGGAACATTAAACTTAAGCCCAGGCACATACTTCTTTGGAGTTTATCAAGCTTCTTCTGCCAATGGCAATATTCGCTTGGCTACCTCAACTGATTATTTTAGCGCGGGCATGACCTACTACCGTTGGGATCAAGCAAACACAGGTAACTGGCAATCACCAGCGTCCATCAACTACTCTTTTGTAGTCAATCCAATATTTAAGTCTTGTGTTGCCTACAACCAAACTGTAACAACCACTGCTGCTTCTTGTGGAGCTAACGATGGTGGTGCTAGCATTACAACAACAGGTGGTACAGGAACAGTTAATTACTTATGGTCAAATGGCGCTACTACAAATGCTATTTCAGGCGTTGGCGCAGGACAATACCCTTGCGTACTCACAGACATCAATGGTTGCCCTGCAACTGTTAGCGTTATTGTACCGAGTCTTTCTAACTTAACTGTAACTGCTACGGCTCAAAACGTAACCTGCGGTGGACAAGCTACAGGATCAGTTGCACTTACTGCAAGCCAAGGTATTGAACCATATACTTATAGTTGGGCCAACAACCAAGGCACTACAGCTGCTCTCAACAACATCCCTGCTGGCACTTATGAGTGTACGGTAACCGATGCGACGGGCTGTATTGTGATCATCTCCAACACTCTTCTAGAGTTATCCAACCTTGCCGCAGTTGCAAATGGAACAGATGTTTTGTGTAATAGCGCTCAGACAGGTAACTTAGAAATTAGTGCTTCAAATGGTGTAGCTCCATATGCCTACCAATGGTTGGGCACTGCCAATACCAGTACATACGTTACCTCAGTAGGTCCGGGTACTTACACTTGTGTAGTTACCGACGGCTTAGGTTGTACCGATACAGTTGTAACAGTGCTTGCAGTGAGCAACCTTTCTGCAACTGCGAGTGCTTCAAACCCACTTTGCTCTGGCACCAACACAGGTAGTGTTACCGTTGTTGCAAGCGGTGGTACAGGCCCTTACGCTTACGACTGGGCTGGTTCAACAGCTAGCAATACTGTCCTCTCTGGTCTTGGCGAAGGAAGCTATTCAGTCGTAGTTACAGATGCTTACGGCTGTAGCACTTCTGCTTCTGCAACAGTAAACGAGCCAACAGCATGGTCAGTAAGTGCTGCCGTAACCCCTGCCGTTTTTGGAACAGATGGCGCAATTGACCTAACGGTTAGTGGTGCAACTGGTTCTTACACGTACAGCTGGGACAACAACGCCACTACTCAAGACCTCAATAATATCGATGGTGGAACTTACGTAGTAACAATTACAGATTCTTTAGGATGTACTTTCTCAGATTCTATCGTTGTGAACTCAATTGTAGGCCTAGACATCAACGACCTCAATGCTGCTCAAGTATTCCCGAATCCAAGCAATGGCAACTTCTTTATTGTAAGTCCTGCCCTGAGCTCAGTAATTCTTTACAATTCTTTTGGACAAAAAGTAACAATTGAATTGAGCACCATCGGAGAGGGTAAATACCAAGTATTGACCCAAGAACTTGCAAATGGCTCTTATATCCTTGAACTCCAAAGCGAAGATGCTTTAGTGCGCAAAGCATTGCAGGTTATCCGCTAATAAGACAAAAGTTCTCTATTTAAAGCCCGGTTAAACCCGGGCTTTTTTTTTTGTAAATTCGCTCTATGAGAATCATCAAATTATGCTTCTTCTTGCTCAGTTGTGTCCTTGTGAATGGTCAAATTTTGATCAATGAAGGCTGCAATAAAAATGCAATTGCTGTGCAAGATGAAAACGGAGACGCACCGGACTGGATAGAACTTTACAACAATAGTTCAAGTGCCATCAATCTTGAGAATTGGAAATTAGGCGATCAATTAAATGGTATCAATGCTTGGGTTTTTCCCAACGTAAACTTATCGGCACAGTCGTATTTACGCATTTTTTGCAGTGGCAAAGACCGCTATGCGAGTGTTCCATTTATTGCCACCAATAACACCACCAATTTCAATCCTACTGCAGGCTGGAACACACACCCGTTTTCACAAAATTTTATTTGGGATGGCAGCTCGAATATCCTCGTGAATGTCTGTTCTTACAATAATTCGGGTTATACCGAAAATTCCGTATTTTATCAGAGCGCCACACCGTTTGTTTCATCTCTTGGTAGTTTTGTAGATGGCTCGGCTGCGGCATGTAGCAATAATATGGGGCAAACTTACAGCCAAAGACCTAACATGAAACTCAATAATGCTGTAATTGGTAATGGCACCATTACAAATGGCAACACTGACTATCCTGCACCATATGGCAATTGGTATTGGGGGGCTCGTCATCAATTTTTGATATTGGCAAGTGAGTTACAAGCGGCGGGCTTAAGTGCTGGTCCAATTTCATCGCTTTCTTTTCAGGTGGCCAGTACCAACGGAGAATTTTACGACTACATTGACATTGCCCTCAATCATACCTCGCTTGCCTCACTGGACGCTAATTTTACACCACTGCAAGGACAGCAGTTTCATACCGATTTCAAATTAGACGGCAATGGAGAGCAGGTCTACCTATTCAACGCCGCCAATCAACTGCAAGATCAATTAGAGATCACTAGCCCTCAGGCCGATATTTCTATAGGTCGTTTTCCGAATGGCAACACAACGCTTACCTGGATGAATCCTACCCCTGGCCTTAGTAACAACGCAAGCCAAGTTTTTACCGATACCCTCCCACGCCCACAAATACAAATGCCAAGCGGCGTGTACAACTCCAATTTTAGCGTAAGTATCAGCACCACTGTTCCCAACAACATAGGCAAACTTGTCTACACAACAAACGGCGAGGACCCCACTTTCAATTCAACAAGCTACACAGGCCCCGTCAATATAAATGCAAATAAAGTCCTTAGGGCGAAAGTTTTTCCGCTCGGAAACCCAACGTTATTAGCCAGTGAACAAGCCGTTGAAACTTACCTATTTAATGTATCTCACACCACACCCATTCTTCTTGTCAATACGCCCAATCAAAATTTATATGGTGCCAATGGAATTTTTGACAACTGGTGGACCGATTGGGTTAAACCTGCTTATGCCATCATCTTAGATACAGGACAAACACATCCAATTTTACATCAAAGTAAAACAGGTATGCGCATGGATGGCGGAGCAGGTGGCAGCCGCTCACATCCGCAACATTCATTCAGGCTGAGTTTTACGCACGGTACTTTCGGAGATAAAGCAATTGAGTTTCCTATCTTGCCAGACAGACCTAACAGATCTTTATACAGTGATATTTATCTCAGAAATGGCTCCAATCAGTACCTCACATTGCCCTATAAAGATGCTAGTCAGGTGCGCATGATGAGCGAGGGATCTGACAATTATTATTCGAGCTTCAGACCAGTTAGTGTATACATCAATGGCTCTTATTTTGGGCTCTATGAATTGCGTGAAAAATTCAATCAAGAATATTTTGAACAACACGATGGTGCTACGCGCGATTCCATCGAGCTCCTTTCCTTGAGTTATTGGTACAACCTCATCTTGCGCGCTGTCGAAGGCGATGTCGACAATTTTTGGACAGATTACAGCCTTTTTAATAACCTCGACCCTTCCTCTCCAACTTACTGGCAAGACGCCGATCAATATTTTGACCTCAAGCACTATACAGACTATATTATTGCTGAATCGTGGATGGGCAATGTGGATTGGCCCGGTAACAACATCAAAATTTACCGCTCAGACGCAAGTCAGAAACGTTGGCGCTTTGCACTCATCGATCTCGAACTCTCTATGCAACCCAACGGCTGGACCAACTGCACCGACAACCACATAGCTTATATGATGGGGCAATCCGAAGACAATCCGTATATTAATATTTGGAAACAGAGCATCCAAAATTTGGCTTACCGCAACTATTTTATCAATCGGTTTGCCGATCAGATGAACACCAGCTACCGTCAAGAACAACTGATTGCTACCGAACAGGCCTTTTATGAATCTATGCTCCCCGAAATGCCACTCCAATTTGCACGTTGGGGAGACCCTAATAATATTGCCGGGCAAATGGCTGCATTCGAAGACAACCACGAGCAATTTCAACAATCACTTTTGTGTCGCTCTACTTTTGTCTTCAATCAACTGCGCTTGCAATTTGAGCTTACTAAAAAAGTACAGGTTAACTTAGCCGTTGAACCTCCATTAGCTGGCGAAATACACTTAAACACCATTCAGCCAACGAACTATCCTTGGACCGGAACTTACTTTGATGGCGTACCAATTGACTTACATCCTATTGCAAAACCTGGCTATGTCTTTTCTCATTGGTTACCGGCTAGCAATATTATAGATAGCCTTTCTGATAGTTTGAATGTTTTTGTGACACAAAATACGCAAACATTTACGGCTGTTTTTAAGGTTGTACCGCTGCCTCCTGATGGCCCCGACATTCATTTTAGCGTTCAGCCCAACCCGAGTAATGGCCTATTCTCTATCATGAGCGACAATAAAACAATTGCTAAATCATGTAAGTTTGAGGTGTTTGACCTACAAGGAAGACTCATTCAGAAAGGTCAAGTTTCAGAAAGTAACGAAACCACCTTAGACCTCACCTCACAACGAGCGGGCATCTACTGGGTCAGTATTTACAAAGGAGAGGAACGCTTAGATAACCTGAAAATCCTGAAGTATTAAGCGCCAACAAGAAAGGCCGTAATGGCTTCATAGGCAAGCAACTTACCCTGACTCAATTCTTGTTTGAGCTGCTGATAGCTAGCTCTTTTATCCGGATCTGCTAAAAATTGCTGTTGCAAGCTATCGCTAAGTAATTGTTCAAATAACAATAACTCTTGGTCTTTGCGCTTAATTTTTAAGGCGCCATTGAGCTGCATATGAACAAAAAAGGACTCAATCTGGGACCAAAGTTCGGTGAGGCCTGTTCCGTTGATTCCGGAGGTACACAACACGCGTGGCTGCCAGTTGTCGGGGCGTTGGCTAAATACGTGAAGCGCTCCTGCATATTCGGAACGCGCTGCTTTGGCAGCCGCTTCGTTTTGACCATCTGCCTTATTGATAACAATTGTGTCGGCAAGTTCCATGATGCCACGCTTGATGCCTTGCAGTTCGTCGCCGGCACCGGCCAACATCAAAAGCAAAAAGAAATCGACCATACCATGCACCAGCGTTTCGGACTGCCCCACCCCTACTGTTTCAACTAAAATGATGTCATAACCAGCCGCTTCGCAAAGTGCTATGGCTTCGCGGGTATGCTTGGCTACACCCCCAAGGGTACGACCGGCAGCGCTGGGTCTGATAAAAACGTTGAGTTCTTGAGAAAGGCGTTCCATTCTGGTTTTGTCGCCGAGGATGCTGCCACCGGTGCGCGAAGAAGATGGATCAATGGCTAACACCGCAACTTTATGACCTCGCGCAACCAATTGCAAACCTAAATTTTCAATAAAGGTGCTTTTACCGACACCTGGAACACCGGTAATGCCAATGCGTTTGGCTATCTGAGCCGGCTGTGGTAAGGCGCGCAAAAGTTGTTGAGCGATGAGTTGATCAGCAGGCTTGCTGCTCTCAATAAGTGTAATGGCCTGGCCAAGGGCTGCACGCGAACCATTTTGAAGGCCTTCTAGCAAGGAGGTTTCATTACGCTCTGCACGTTGAGACTTGCGCGCTTCGAGCCAGCTATTTATATGTGTTTGATCAGGCTTCAAGGAGTTGTTGGAGGGCTGACATTGCTTGTTGAATGTTGTGCTGCAATTGCGGCAAACTGGCCTCTAGCATGTAGCACGGAGCGGTAATGATGCGGTTTGGAGTATCCACACAGATTTCTTGTATGTTGCACTCAGGTGTTTGCACCCCTTTAGCTTGTAATCCCGCTTGAAAATCGGATATGCTATATGGAGAAGGTGCTGTAGCACTACCTATCGTTAGTTGCTGACCAATGGGCATGTCTTCAAATGCAAGCGCCAAAAGCACTGGGCTCACACACAAGGCAACAATGGGCTTGCCCACATTATACATATTGACCAACAAAAGTTTGACGTCGGGGCGTATTTGCCCGCTAGGGCCATCAAAGGCCCAGGTAGAAAAATTCTTGGCACTACCAAAGCCGCCTGGAATGACGAGCGCGTCGATGTCTGCCGGAACTACTGTTCGTATCTCTTGTATTTTGCCTCTTGCGATGCGCGCCGCTTCTTCGAGCATGTTGCGTGGTGCTGCTTGTTCTTCGCCGTTGAGGTGATTGATGACATGATACTGTGGTGCATCTATGCCAATACAAACCGCCTCATAACCTAGCTTTTCAATTTCGAGCAGCGTTAAGACAGATTCGTGAATTTCTGCGCCATCGTAGACGCCTGCTCCGGATAATAAAACACCGATTTTCATGCCTTTTTTTGAACTAATTTACGGTATAATTCTTCGTATTGTGGTAAGATTTCCAACAAACTGAACTTTTTGGAAGTTTCCAAGGCTCCTGCTTTCATTGTAGG
>CANHSA010000002.1 GCA_947463345.1 Flavobacteriales bacterium | reverse complement strand
TGTACGGCTCAAGCGGTGCGTTCACTCCCTAAATTAGCTAACCGCCTAGAAACATTCGAAGGAATTCAAGGAGCCACACTCATCAACGATGCCTACACCCTCGATTTACTTGCCTTTGAGGGTTCTTTGGCTTTTTTAAATGCCGCAGCGAAAGGGAAACCTAAGATGGTTTGTTGCATCCTCGCAGCCAATCAAACGCAGCTAAAAGATGACATACTAAGTCTGCTAAAAGCGCAGCAAATTACGCACTACTATATCTGGGATAAGTTGCCTTTGGTGTTACCTGATATAACAGAGCATGTAGTGCTCATTAAGGGAAATCAATATGAGCTTACCGAAGCGCTTTTGAGTAAATGGAAGCGCAAATCTCACAGTACGGTGGTGCGATATGATTTATCAGCTCTCCAACACAATCTTAGATTGTATCAACAAACATTGGCCCCCACTACACAAATATTAGCCATGGTCAAAGCGCAGGCTTATGGAGCAGGTCTTGACCAAATTGCCCAACAGCTGGTTCAATCTGGCGTCAATTATTTTGGCGTGGCATATGCAGATGAAGGCGCGCTACTTAGACAAGCAGGGATTAAACTTCCTATTTTAGTAATGAATGCCGAACCAGGGAGTTTTGAAGTTTGTGTAGCCCACCAGCTCGAGCCAGCAATTTACAGCTTGGAGCATCTTGACGCGTTTATTCGAACGTTAATTGCGCAGCAAATTCAAGCCTACCCAATTCACCTAAAAATAGACACAGGCATGCATCGCTTAGGGTTCTTGCCTGAACAAATAGAGCGCTTACTTCAAACCATCAATGCACAGCCCGAGGTGCTCATCAAAAGTGTATACAGCCATATGGCGTGTGCCGATACGCCCCAGCACCCCATGAATTTGCAACAAATTGAACTTTTCAAGGAAATTTGCGCACAGATTCAACATTCCTTACCCTATACATTTATCAGACACCTTTTGAACTCGGAAGGGGCTGCACATTTTCCAAATGCACAGTTTGATATGGTAAGATTAGGGATCGGACTTTTTGGCGTGAACCACGATGCTGCGTTTGCTGCAAAATTGAAGCCTGTTATTTCTTGGACAAGTCGGATTTCACAAATAAAACAAGTCCAGAAAGGGGCTGGTGTGGGCTATGGTTGCACCGATGTCATTCATGCCGACACACAAATAGCGATTATTCCAGTTGGCTATGCAGATGGTTTCAAGCGGAATTTAAGTAATGGGAACGGCGGCGTTTTTATCGATGGTCAATTTTGCCCAACCGTTGGCAAAGTATGCATGGATATGATTATGGTATTAGCCCCTAATGTGCGCCCAGATGCCGAGGTTGAAATCATAGGTTATCAGCAGTCTTTAACCGATTTTGCAAGCAAAGCAGAGACAATTCCTTATGAAATACTTACAAGTATCTCACCTCGGGTACAAAGAACCTATGTGAATGATTAATTTTATCTTCTATTTCAACTAAATGTCCATGAAAAAATTACTCTTGTTTTTTGTTTTGTTCTTTTCTTTTGTTTCAAATGCGCAGGTAGCTAAGCAAGAAACCGACACCCTTAAGTATTTAATTGTGCGCAACAATGGAATTGAATACGTAGGCCAAATCATAAGTGACGACGGTCGAGAACTACTCATCATGACCCAACAACTTGGAAAAATTTACATCCCGAAGTCAGAGGTTAAAAGTATTACGCTAGTAGATGAGGTAACTGATTATAGAGCAGGGGAGTACCTTGGGCAGGGCGTCTTTACGACGCGCTACCAATTTACGACCAATGCATTTCCTATTAAAAAAGGAGAGAATTATGCGCTGATCAATCTTTACGGGCCAGAAGTGCATTTTGGCGTGCTCCCTAACTTAAGTGTGGGCATTATGGCAACTTGGATAGCCAGTCCAATTGCATTGGCTTTGAAGTACACGATTCCGACACAAAATCCTAAACTCAATTTTGGATTAGGAACCATCATGGCTTCTTCTGGTTATTTCAATCAAGCAAAAGGTTACGGCGGCTTACATTGGGGAATGGCAACTTACGGAACCCGCCGCAGCAATGCCACGCTTTCTTTGGGCTATGGCTATTTCAATTCCGGTTTTTCTTTTACTAGTCAGAATACGTATTATCAACCAGGTACTTACGCTGCTGTTCAGATTCAAGGAGCATATAGTTTCCCAATCCCTGAATTACTGACTTACGAAAATGAGGTTGGAAATTTTAAGACGCCAATTGTAGGAATTTCGGGTATTGCTGCGGTGGGCAAAAAAGCCAGTTTTATTTGGGATGTTATGATTATTGGTGGCAATAGGAGAACCATTTTTGATGGACAGGATATACAATATTTCTATGACCAAACTACGTTTCAACCGAGTTCGGTCGTTTACAACGACCCATTTATAGAGGTCAAAAATACAAACGTTGTCGTGATGCCTGGTATGCGTTTTCAAAAAGACCAAAACCGAGCATTTCAAGTAACTTTATCAGGTGTTATCGGCCGCCGCGAAGAAATCGTAAATAATCAACTCAGCGTAAATAATTATTCTTTTCCTATACCGATGCTCAGTTGGTTTTATAAGTTCTAAAATGGAAACAGTTCAAGATCAGTTATTGCAGCTCATCAAAGCGAAGCTTCCACCTGGCGACGCACTCGGGCACGTCCTTAGCGAAACCTTACATGTCAGTATGGATGCCGCTTATAGGCGTATGCGCAATGAAACAGCGCTCACCATTGATGAACTCAAAAGGCTCTGCAAGACCTTCGATATCTCCTTTGACTCGCTTATTCAGCAACAAAAAACGAATGTCATTTTTCGCTATACCCCACTCAATGCTTACGATTTTTCCTTGGAATCTTATTTGGAAGGTATATTAGAAGCGTTTGAACGACTTCGGCATTTAGAGGATCCAAAAATTATGCTGACCATCAACAACACGCATTTTTTTCAGCTCTTGAATTTTCCGCAATTGGTGCGCTTCAAACTCTTTTTTTGGGCCAAAACGCATTTGCAAATCCCCGATTACAAGAATGTACTTTTCCGTCATGAAAAAACAACAGATCGCGCTTTTGAACTCGGAAAAGCTATTCTTCAGTCCTACAACACCATTCCTTCCGTAGAGATTTTTGACCCAGAACTTATGCGCGGTTTTTTGCGTCAGATCCTCTATTACTACAAGTCCAATCAGTTCGAGGACCCCAATTATGCCCTCTTCTTGTGCGACCGCTTACTGATGTTTTCTGCGCATCTCAGAGACCAAGCAGATCACGGCAAGAAGTTCATCTATGGCACGCAAGTACCGGCTAGCGGCAATCGTTTTGAAATGTATCTCAACGAAACCATTAACGCCGATTCGGCCTTTTATTATGAGAGCAAAGACAAACAAGGCTTGTTTCTTTCGCACAACATCATGAACTACCTCCAAACCACCGACACTCAGTATGTGCAAGATGCCAAGCAAGTCATCGATAAGCAGTTGGCCAATTCAAGCCTCATCAGTGTTGTGAATGAAAGAGAACGCAATAACTTCTTTGTAGATTTCGAGAAAACAATTGGGATGTTTCGAAAGAAAATCGAAGCAGACCTCGACTTTTTATCTTAGCACTTGCGTTTTTCGCAACTAAGGAACATCTAGCTCCGAAATTCAGTTTTGCCCATTTGAAGCAATGTTCAACCTTTGTAGCATCAAATTGTATGTTATGAAAACAAAAAAATTACAATCATTCTTTATACTAGTTGCTATTTTCTTTAGTGGCATGGCTAGTTATTTTGCGCAACCAAGCAATACAATTGCCGTTGCGAATCCTAATGTGAACGCCCTAACTGTAAAACCAGAATCAGTGGCAAAAATGATGCGCCTAGAGCTCATTAAAATCAATAAGTATAAAGTTTATGATGAGTTCGACATGAACGAAGTCATCAAAGCGAAAGATGAATATAAAGTGGGTTGTTATGGCCAAACTTGTCTAGCCAAATTGGGTGAAGAACTCAAAGTGGATTACGTCATGTCGGGATCTATCGATGGTTTAGGCAACAAAATTGTCGTTACCATCAAGATCATCGATGTCAAAGGGCAAGCACTTTACAAGTCTTCAGTTCGTGAATTTGACAACCAAGAGTTGGAAATTCAGCGCATGGTAGAAATCGTTTTAGCTGAAATGCATGGTATACCAGTAGACAAAGTTATTGCTGATCGTCTGGCATTTAAGAATGAATTGATTACTTCAAATAATATTGGGAAGGTCAATAATTCTGGTCCACGAATTGGCTTCGCACTCATGACCGGTGATGTAGCAGCTTTTGCGACGCGTTCTGAAACATATGGCGGACTAGGTATTCAGCCATTTACTTCTATGATTGGTTATCAAATCGAAGGACAGTATGTTGGTACTGAAAATTTCTCTGCACTCGTTGAAGGCATTTTCAATATTTCTGGTTTGGAACAAAGTCAGTTCATTCCTTCATTTTCACTTTTAAATGGTTTCCGTTTTGGGAAAGCAAATTGGGAATTTGCTTTTGGTCCTCGATTCGGAATCGCAGCTACTAGCTTTGGTTACCTCGATGCTGATGGCGTTTATGGCGAAGAGAATGTATTTTATACGCAAAACGAATGGGAATCAAATCCAGGTGGCGGCTTAGCACCTACTGCGGGTGGTGATATCGTTACCAACCCTGGTTTTGAGCGCGAGTTCGATAAAGATGGAACCAAAAGATTAGCGACCTCATTTTTACTAGCATTTGGCCGCACCTTTCAAGCTGGCTCACTAAATATTCCCGTGAACTTATTCTACAGCTCACAAAAAGGTGGTGGTTTTGTTGGTGTCAATATGGGCTTTAATGTTCAAAAAAGCAAACAACCAATTAACAAACAAAGTCCGCAACGTTACTATTAAAATGACGTATACGTCCTCAAAAAAACCAATATGAAAACACGCACAATCCTTCACTTGTGCTTCACATTAGCGCTCTGTTTCTTCGGAAATCAGAGCGTTTTTGCGCAAGCACCTAGTACAACAACACCTGCATCTGACACTACAAAATATCTGGTGGTCAAGAACGATGGAAACGAATATGTAGGTCTCATTCTTTCTGATGATGGCCGAGAGGTACTGATTCAAACTACATCTTTAGGAAAAATTTATATTCCAAAAAGCGATATCAAATCTATTCGACCGCTCGATTTAGTTGACGATGTCAAAAAAGGAGAGTTCAATAGCGCTGGAGCATTTTCTACGCGTTACCAGTTTACCACCAATTGTTTCCCGATCAAGAAGGGCGAGAACTACGCTATGATTAATTTGTATGGCCCCGAAGTACATTTTGCAGTCCATAAAGATTTTTCAATTGGCGTAATGTCTACTTGGATTGGTTCACCGCTGGCTTTGGCCTTGAAGTATACGCGCGGCACGGCCAATCCTAAAATCAATTATGGCGTGGGAGCGCTCATTGGCACCTCTGGTTACCTTAATTCTGCCCGCGGTTTTGGAGGCTTGTATTGGGGCATGATCACCTACGGTGACCGCCGATCAAATGTAACTTTATCTGTTGGTTACGGGCATTTTAATGATGGGAATAGCAACAACGAGATAGTTTATGAGCCTGGAACTTATGTTTCTGTCGATGGATTTACGCCTAGTATACCAATTGTAGCCCTTCCAAATACAAAGGGTAGATTTGTTGCAAGGGCACCAATCATAGGTCTTGCTGGACAAACTAAAGTTGGTAAAAAAGCAAGTTTTATATATGACTGTATGTACATTATGGGTCGTGCTCGAGAGACTGAACAAACCATTAATTATATTTATGACAATAGCGGGTGGTCGCTACTGCTTCAGCAAGTGGTTGTCGGGCCTTGGAATCAAGGCTTTACCGATGTGCAAAATTTATTTATCGTGATGCCAGGCATGCGTTTTCAGCGTTCAGAAGCAAAGGCTTTTCAGATCAGTTTGGCAGGTGTAATTACAGAAAACATGTCATTCCCATTGCCGATGGCAAGTTGGTTTTATAAGTTTTAGTGTAGTTCTAGCATATTTACAAAGAGTCTGTGTAATTTTACCTCAATTAAAACCAATTACACATGAGCCCTTTGCTCATTTTATTGATATTCCAATCATGGTGGCTGTCTATCTTGGCAGCCTCCGTTTTTTTATTATTGGTCTTCATTTTCATCAGGCGTCGGATCGAAACTTCACGTAGAAATCAGGTTCGGCTCGAAGTCAAAATTGCAGAACGCACCAAAGAAATTCGCCTTCAAAAGACCAAAATTGAAGAACAAAAGCGTTTGCTTGAGCAAGAAAAGCACAAAGTTGAAGAACAACAAGCGCTACTTCAGAAAGAAAAAGACCGCACCGAACAATGGTTGCTCAATACCTTGCCATCTCAAGTTGTCATTGAACTCAAGCGCAATGGTAAGGTCAAAGCACAGGGTTTCAAGCAGGTTTCGATTATGTTTACCGATGTGGTAGGTTTTACACGCATCTCCGAATCCATGGCCCCTAGTCGGATTGTCTCGAAGCTCGATATGCTTTTTCAGAAATTTGATGAGATCATCCAGGCCAATAATCTTGAGAAAATCAAAACTATCGGCGATGCGTACATGTGTGCGGGTGGGGTGCCAGTCGAAAACTCGACCAATCCGATTGACGCCTGTTGTGCTGCCTTGCAGATCCAAGCGTTTATGGACAAACTCAAGTACGAGGCGATCGCCGACCATGAAGACTACTGGGAAATTCGCCTCGGCATCAACACCGGCCCTGTTATTGCCGGAATTATTGGCAATATTCGTTTGGCTTACGACGTTTGGGGTTCTTCAGTAAATCTCGCACAGCGAATGGAGATGCTCGGCGAGCCCGGCAAGGTGACAATCACTGGCAATACCTTTCAGCAAATCGAACCCTATTTTGAGTGCGACTACAAAGGCAAGGCCCTCACCAAATCTCGTACAAAGGTTGATATGTATGTGGTGCAGCGCATCAAACCTGAACTCTCAGTTAACGGAGAAGGGCTTATTCCCAATTCTCGCTTCGAGGAAATCAAAAAATTACACCATTACAGCTCGATCAAATACTATAAAACAGAGCATCATGTGATGGGTATTCTAGAAAAAAACCTAGCGCCGAGTCTTTATTACCACTCCATTAATCACACCAAAGACGTTGTCAAATCAGTTGAACGCATTGCCTTACTAGAGGGCGTAACAGACGAAGGTCTTTTCTTACTCAAAACCGCAGCTATTTTTCACGATGCAGGTTTTATTGAACAATACGACCACAACGAGGCTATCGGTGCGCGAATGGCTCAAGAAATTTTGCCGAAGTATGGATATACAGAGCAACACGTCAAAACGATTGTAGAACTGATCCACGTGACACAAATTCCGCACAAACCCATTAATAAGTTACAAGAAATCATTTGCGATGCCGACCTCGATTATTTGGGCCGTTCTGATTTTGAAACAATTGCCGATAAATTGCGCGAAGAGCTCACAGAAATGGGTAAAATCAAATCGAGGAAGGAGTGGGACGAAATCCAAGTGAAATTCCTCAAGCAGCACCAGTATTTTACTTCAACAGCAATAGGACTACGTCAAAAAAAGAAGCAAGAAAACCTTGAAATTGTAATGGAGCGTTTGGCTTTAGACAGCTATTCAGATCAATTATAAAAAGCGACCGTCGCGTTGTGGCTTGACCGGTTTTTTGCTCGTTTTATTCCCCAAACTGTACCCATAAGAAAAATTCAAAATAGCGCGATTCAAAGCGCCAGGGCTCATGATGCGCTGGTCGTACATATACGCAACTTCAAGCGAGTGTGGCCCTTCAAAAGTGTAGGCAAGCCCCACACTCCATCTGATCCTATTCAAATGATAGCCGTTTTGCCCGTCCATTGGACCAGTAAAGAATTCCATTGAAACTTGGGGTTCTAAATCTGTTTTTGGAAGATCGTAGGCAAGGCTCGGCTTGATACGAAGTGCTTGTCCAAATTCAGGTTCAAAATTTTCAGCTAACCTATTTGTCGAATACTGATAACGAAGTCTCAGTCCTAATTGAAGCCGTTCAAATTCTTGATTGAATTGTAGGTTTGCATTTAACCTGTGCTGAAGCGTCATATTCCCTTCTTGATTTCGGTCACTAATAAGCCGATAATCTATGGATGGGCGTATATACTTATTGATCTTGTATTTGTAGGAAACCTGTGGAAAAAAGGTTCGTAAACCCCCAGCAGCATGACGCGTCGTCAAATCAAATGCTAAACTTTGCTTTTTATCAATTTTGTACGATATACCTGCTTCATTCCAAACTTGAAACACGGTGCTGTTTTGGCTGTTGGCCAAAAAAGGAAAGAGTAGAAAGCATAAAATGAGGTGGCGCATGCTTATCTTGTCACGATGATTTCACCTAAATCTACAGTTTCGTTTTTACCAATTTCTACGGTAAATTTGACTGGAACTTTGGTGTAGTAGTCGTCGTCGTTATTGATAACGCTATTACCCGTATTGAATACTTCATTATAGGCAAAAACAGTGTAGGTGCCAGGAAAGAGGAAGTTGAAACTAAAGCTTCCATCGTAATTGCATTCTACTTTGTCGTCAAAAATGCTGTCTTGTGTGCCGTAGACAATATAGACATCTTCGGTTGCTCCTGAGTAACTTACTGTTTGGGCCAATGCACCATTGATATAAAGCTTTTCGTTAATGGTGAGTTTGCCAGTTATTTTACTTTGGCCGCCTTGTCCTTCGTACTTTTTACAACCGTTTAAACCAAGTCCTAAGATGGCAATGGTAAATAAGATGCTGAGTCTTTTCATGTTTTTTTTCGCAATGTTAATAAAAAAACAACTTTTCTCAAGTTCTTGCGTCTGTTTGTTTGGATAAAATTTGATATTTCAGTAATATTGGTACCGCTAAAACAAGCTAAATGAAACACTTACTACTCTCCATTCTATTTCTATTTCCCGCCCTTGTGTTTTCACAAGTTGTAATCAATGAATATTCTTGTTCAAACGTCACTGGGCCTACCGATGCATTTGGTGAAAGAGAAGACTGGGTAGAGCTTTACAACACAACAGCTGCAGCCGTGGACCTAACAGGGTGGTACCTCTCCGACAAAGCAACCAACCTAACTAAGTGGCAAATTCCAAGTGGCAATATCAACGCCAATGGGTTCAAAATGGTTTTTTGCTCCAAAAGAAACCTTGTTTCTGGTAACCAATACCATCCTAATTTCAATTTATCTCAAACCGAAGGCGACTGGATCATCCTCTCCAATCCTGCTGCGGTAGTAGTCGATTCCTTTAAGATTGTACACCTCACCAAATCCAACCATTCCGTTGGGCGTTCTAGCAATGCCGCAATTGACTTTAAATTATTCACTACGCCAACGCCGAATGCGAATAATACAGGAGGCGTCAATTTCTATCCTCCTAAACCTGTTTTTAGTTTGGCACCAGGTTTTTACAGTGGTACACAAACAATTAGCATTACTTGTTCAGACCCTACGGCAACCATTCGCTATACTTTAGACGGTTCAGACCCAATAGCTACTTCCACTGCCTATAGCGGTCCTATCAATATCACGACCACAAAAGTTTTGCGTGCAACAGCATTCGGAACAACCCTCTCCTCATTTACCGAAACCAACACCTATTTTATCAATGTAAACCACACCATACCTGTTGTTTCAGTTTGCAGCCAAGGAGTATACTCGCTTGTTGCAAACGGAAGCCAAAATCCAGCCAACAGAATAGGGGCTTTTGAATTATTTGAACAAGATGGTACTTTTATCGACGAGTCAGAAGGTGATTTTAACAAGCATGGCAATGACTCCTGGGCATATGCGCAAAGAGGTTTCGACTTTATTTGCAGAGATCAATACGGCCACAACGGCGACCTCGAACACGAAATATTCCCTGACAAAGACCGAGACAGATTTCAAAGAGTCATTCTCAAGCCTGGCGCAAGTGACAATTATCCTTTTGAACAAGGGGCTCACATCCGCGACGCTTTTATCCACACGCTTTCTATCCGAGCCGACATGAAGCTCGACGAACGCACTTGGCGCCCTGCAGTAGTTTACTTAAATGGCAACTACTGGGGTGTGTATGAAATCCGCGAAAAAGCCGACGACCACGACTATGCAGATGAATACTATGGGCAGGACAAATACAATATGCATTACCTCAAAACTTGGGGTGGCACATGGCAAGAGTACGGCGCGCCAAATGCACAGCCAAGTTGGAATGCCTTGCGCAATTATATTCTAGCCAATAATATGGGGAATCCTACAAATTTCAACTACGTAGATTCATTGCTAAGTTGGAAGTCTTTGGCCGATTACTTCATGATCAACTCCTACACTGTCAATCAAGACTGGCTCAACTGGAATACCGCATGGTGGAGAGGCTTAGACACCACCGGCGACCACAAAAAGTGGGGTTATGCACTCTGGGACATGGACGCCACTTTTGGTCATTACATCAATTATACCGGAATTCCAGATCCAAGTGCTAATGCCGACCCTTGTAATGCCGAAAACCTGCCAAATCCTGGTGGGCAAGGACACACCGACATCCTCGAGAAACTCATCAATCAAAATCCAGAGGTTGAGCAATATTATATCACCCGCTATATCGATCTCATCAATACCTCATTTAGTTGCGTCAGTATGCTCGCTCTTCTGGACAGCATGGTGAATGAAATTGCACCTGAAATGACAGCGCATTGTGCCAAATGGGGCGGAACCTACAATGGTTGGCAATCTAGAGTTACGCAACTCCGCAATTTTATCAATCAGCGCTGTTTGGCACTGGAGCAAGGCCTCATTGATTGTTATCAATTATCTGGTCCTTTTGCCACAACTTTTGACGTCAGCCCAGCAGGTGCTGGAACCATTCAAGTGAATTCAATTAATCCGCCATCTTACCCTTGGACGACCAGTTATTTCGGCGGGATTCAAACGCTCCTAGAACCAAATGCCAATCCAGGTTTCATCTTTAGCCACTGGACGGTTACCACTGGACCGCTTGGCTTGCCTTCTACAACCGCTAATAACTTTATCAATATCAACGGTCCAGAAACCATCGTTGCTGTTTTTGTACCAGACGTTCCAGATTTAGATGGTGACGGTTGCTTAAATGTCGATGAAAACTTATTAGGCACTGATCCAAATAACCCTGATACCGATGGCGATGGCGAAAACGATTGCGCCGAAATTGGCAATATCGGTGCACCAACCGACACCGATGGCGATGGCATCATTGACGCATTAGAGTCTTCTATCACCGACACCGATGGCGACGGCGTTTCAGACGAGCTAGACCCTGCCAATACAGATCCATGTATTCCAAATCCAAATGCGGGCCCTTGTGACCAAGACGGCGATGGCCTTACCAATAGCCAAGAAAACGCTGCCGGTACGAGCCCTACTAACCCTGACTCCGACGGCGATGGCCTGAACGACGGCGCAGAAGTTACCAACGGCTCAGACCCGCTCAATCCTTGCGACCCTGACGACACCTTACCGGGTTGCCAAATCGATACCGATTTCGACGGTCTTACCGATGCCCAAGAAGCAGTACTTGGCACCAATCCGCTCAACCCAGATACCGACGGCGATGGCATCAACGACGGCACGGAAGTAACCAACGGCTCCAATCCGCTCGACCCATGTGACCCTGATGGAAGCAGCCCTGAGTGTGCGACTGGCATTTTCTTCCCAACAGCATTCTCACCAAACGGCGTAGGTAATGGCCTCAATGAAGTATACCAAATTATCGCAGGTAAAGACATCGCTTCCATCAATTTCAAAGTCGTTGACCGCTGGGGCAACTTAGTGTTCTCCTCCACCAACAAACTATTCAAATGGGACGGCGACCACAAGAACAAGCCTTGCAACAGCGGTGTATACGCTTATGTTTGCGATGTCACCTATGAGAACGGAAGCACTAAGAAGTTTACAGGTAACATCACGCTAATTAGATAAGTTATGCGTTTGAAGTTTGGCCTTGGTTTTTTGGTTTTGATGCTCACCTTTAATAAGGCAGAACGCCTTTTTGCCCAAGATTTTCACCTCACACAAGCGGACAGATCTATTCCATTTCTAAACCCAGCTTTTGTAGGCACTTACAAAGGATTCGAAAAACTCACTTTGCTCAATCGCAATCAATGGATTGGGTCTGGCACTCAGTTTCTCACTAGCTACGGCATGGCAGAGTTTACGCCTGGGCGAACACGACAATCTGAAAGAGCCTATGCTGGTATTGGCGCTTCATTTGGCAACGATGTTGGCGGAGACTCCCGCATGACCCAAAAGTCCTTTGGACTAACGGCAAGTGGGCACCTCCCGCTCGCTAAAGGTCATTGGCTAGATGCCGGTATTCAGACCGCTATTCAACAGCGCAGCGCAGATTTCAGCAAATTGCTTTATTATTCCCAATGGAATGGCAGCACCCTAGACCCCAATGTTTATTCAGGTGAAGAAAACGATTTTGTAAGTTTTGCATTTGTCGATGCGAGTATCGGTATGGCATACCGTTTTGAACCTAATCAGCGCGGCGAATTGCGCGACGGCCAATGGTCTTTGCAAACGGGGTTCTCCTTGCAGCACGTGAACCGCCCACGCTTACAATACAACACGTTGTCAGCTGACCGCCTTTATCAGAAAGCTGTTGCATATACTTGTTTTTCACTTGGCTTGAACGAAGTTTCAGCTTTGCAATTGTCGCTCACCCACTTGCGCCAAGGAGGGCATTCCGAAACCATGTTAGGAGCAATTTACCGCATGAAACTCCGAGGAAGTTCTCAGGTAACCAACGAAGTAAGCACGCGGTTTTTAAGTACTGGCTTTTATTTTCGATCGACTGCAGCAATTGCACCTTATGTAGCTATAGATCTAGGCGCTTTTGATTTTGGGTTTTCCTATGACGCTGACCTCGGCGCTGCGTCTTCTGTTTTCAGACACTCGGTAGAATTGAATCTTTCCTATACTTTCCTTAAGAAGTCGGCTTTTCAAGGTAGCCGTTTGCGCTAAGGAAATGTTGCCACTGTGTGGCTTGTTCTTTATTCATCACTCTTGGCATCTTATTTTGTGCCCCGAGTTTGCCTATACTTTCTAAGTAAGCATAAAAAACGCTTGTAGGCAAAAGCTGAAGACTTGGCATTGGCATACTGTGTTTGCGGACATACGCGTAATCGTCGTTGATCTTTTGCAGTGTAGCATCAAGTTCTAAAATAATATTTTCATCTCCTTTCAGGTCATCACAGCCAATATACCAACAGTGTTGCAGGCCTTCTTCATCAGCATGGATGGTATATTCTGAAAAGGAAAGGTGTTGTTGTCCAGACACCTCTTTGAGGGCCTGATTGATATTGTCCAAGGAAAGATGCTCCCCACAAAGACTTAAAAACTGCTTGATCCTGCCAGCAATAATGATTTCGTGAGTAGCGGTATCTATGAATCTTACGAGATCGCCAATCATGTAGCGCCAAAGCCCCGCGTTGGTACTGATCACCATTGCGTAGTCGATACCAGGTTTCACCTCGCTAATGGTATACGCCTTATGTTTGTCCTTGAGTTCTCCTGATTCGGTAAAGTACTCTGCATTGAAGGGAATAAACTCAAAGAAAATGCTATTGTTCATCAATAGCGTCATCCCTTTTCTTTTTGGGCTCGTTTGATAGCCAAAATAGCCTTCACTTGCCAAATAGGTGTCTAGCAGCACAACTGGTTTTCCGGAAACCTTCTGCAGTCTTTCGACGAAGGGGTCCATATAAACGCCCCCATGTACGTAAACCTGAAAGTTAGGCCAGATTTCGTGGATATTTTGGAGCTTGTAGTGTCGGACAATCTCTTCTAGTAGCAGCACACACCAACTCGGAATACCAGCCATAATGCCGATATCCCATTTTGGTGCTTCTTGAACCATTAATGGGAGTTTGGCTTTCCAGTCTTTTAGGTTGGTAATTTTTTTATTGGGCTTGGTAAAGGGAGCGGCAATGAGTGAGGTGTGTTTTTTGAGAATTCCGCTCAAGTCTCCTTCATAATGCTGGTCAATTTTCTTTAGTTTGGTGGATCCTCCAACGGCAAGTACTTTTGCGCTGTAGAAAGAATCTGGCAAATTTAATTCGTGAAGAATGGAAAATTGTCGCAGAGATACGCGCTGAAACGAGCGGATCATTTCGGTAGAAACTGGAATTCTTTTACTTGGAGCGCCTGTTGTACCCGAGGACAACGCGAAGTATTTGATGCGTCCTGGCCAAATTTGGTCTTTCTTGCCGTTGATCGTTGCTTCTAGCCAATTGGTATAAAATGCTTCGTATTCTGTGATGGGCACATTTTGTTGGTACTTAGATACGAGTTCGCTTTTTTGAAGAATTGCTGCAAAGTTATATTGTTGACCGAACGCAGTTTTTTTAGCGTGTTCGATATTTTGTCGCAAAGCTTCTAGCTGTTGTTTGTAGTCTGCACTTGCGCGTGAAATACGCTTGAAACTTATTGCTGTACTGCGCTGTATGAGCTTACCAATTATCGGCATTTGTTAGGAAGCATTTTTAGTATAGACTTCACGCAAAAATAAAGAGAAAACAAGTGCGTTCTTACTGCACTTTGTTTTAAATTTGTAAAAAACTCGACTATGCAAACCAAAACCTTCATTGTTCCTCACGACTTTACCGCTGTAGCAGACATCGCCTTACAACACGCTATCGCCACTGCTAAACCACTTGGCGCTCAAATATTAGTGCTACATGTGGTGTCAAAAGAAACTCAAATTCCAGAAGCACTTGCCCAACTAGAAAACATCATCGGAGGTTTTGAGCAAGAAGGTGTTCAATTGAAGCCCAATGTGCGCATCGGTAGCATTTTCGAGGACATCGGCGCATTTGCTGCTGAGCATCAGGCCGAACTCATCGTGATGGGTACCCACGGCGCCCACGGCTGGCAACACATCACCGGTAGCCATGCATTAAAGGTGGTTACAAGCTCGCAAGTGCCTTTTATCATCGTTCAAGAAAAAGCAGTTAAGGCAAGTGGCTATGACTCCATCGTTGTACCCATGGACCTCCACAAAGAAACCAAACAAAAATTGTCTATTGTAGCCAATTTAGCACAATACTTCAAGTCAAAAGTACACGTTGTTACTCCAGACGAAACCGATGAATTCCTTCATCACCAAGTGCGCTCAAACATTACTTTTTCCGAGGCTTTTTTCAAAGACCGAGGCATTGAAATGACCAGCGCAGTTGTACCAAGCTCAGGCTTTGACAAAGAAGTTGTCAAATATGCTGTAAGCGTAGACGCCGACCTTATTGCCATCATGAACCTTCAGCGCAATAACTTGTTTACAGCCCTTACTAGCAACCACGAGCAATACATCATTACCAATGATGCCCTCATCCCAACATTAATTGTCAACCCGATTCACCTTGGTTCGGACTACAGCAATATGTTCTCAATGTAAGCATGTCTAAACTCATCACCCTTCACGAGTTTATTGTCACTAAGCAAAAAGACTTCCCTTTTGCAAGCGGCGAACTTTCCCGCTTATTGCACGACATCTCTTTAGCTGCCAAAATTGTGAGCAACGACGTTCGCAAGGCTGGTTTAGTAGACCACATCCTTGGCTCCCAAGGTGGTCAAAACGTACAAGGCGAAGACCAACAAAAATTAGATGTTGTTGCCGACGAAGCCTTTATTCGTGCTTTTGAAAACGGTGGCGAGGTATGTGGTATTGCTTCTGAAGAAAACGACGACTTCCTTGCCTTTGAATCTCAAAGCGCCCAAAATGCCAACTATGTTGTTTTATTCGATCCGCTTGATGGTTCGTCCAACATAGACGTCAATGTGTCCATCGGCACCATTTTTTCCATTTATCGCCGTGTTTCAACCGTTGGTTCACCAGCAACACGCGAAGACATGCTCCAAGTCGGCACCCAACAGGTTGCAGCGGGTTATGTGCTCTACGGTTCCTCTACCATTTTGGTTTACACCACAGGCAAGGGCGTCAATGGCTTTACGCTAGACCCTGCTATAGGCGAATTCTTCTTATCACACCCCAACATGCAAATGCCCGAAAACGGCAGGCTGTATTCTGTAAACGAAGGGAATATCAACGATTTCGATCCACAATTACGCGCTTATTTGGCGTATTGTCAATCCAACGATAACCAAACTGGTAAACCTTATTCTGGACGTTATATCGGCTCTTTAGTTGCTGATTTTCACCGCAACCTGATCAAAGGCGGCATCTATATCTATCCAGCGGTTCCAGCGGCTCCACAAGGACGTTTGCGCTTGCTTTATGAGTGCAATCCGTTAGCTTTTATCGCAGAGCAAGCAGGAGGCGTCGCAACCGACGGCAAACAACGTATTTTGGATATCAAACCAACAGTACTCCACCAACGTGTTGGGTTTTATATTGGCTCTAAGCTAATGGTAGAAAAAGCAATGGGTCTTTAGTTCCTTGCTTTTAGATCAATGGTATAATTCATTTCTACAATTCCCGCTCCAGGATCTTTATTGTATTTCACCTCTCGCTTGATGCGTTCTTTGATGTCGTTGATGGTGCGGTCATCTGCGCAAGTAGTAACTGATTTAATTGAACGAACACCAATCACTTGGCCTTCACTATTGACCTGAACCATGAACCCGATACGGCAGTCGAAATCACTTTCATAGCTTGGTAAGCTCACACTATTGAGCCTCACGCGGCCTTTGCCAGATCCTCGGCCAGATCCGATTCCGTCGCCTTCACCACTGCCATTGTTTGGTCCGCCAAAAGGGCCGTTACCAGAGCCATTGCCGTTGCCGCTACCACCACTCCCAAAGAAGTTAGTTCTTTGTGTTGTGGTAGATGTGCCGTTGGTTCCGTTTTGAGAATTGTGGTTATTGGAATTACCGCTATTGTGCGTAAAATCGCTGCGGCTTGCAGTAGCAACGCGTTCAGTTTGCTCTGCTGGCGGCGCAATTCGGCCAGAACCTGGCGTGCCGCCTCCGCGAGATCCACCAGCGGCATCTTCTAGTGCCACGTTGTCGATCTGAAATACTTCGATTACTTCGTCTGAGCGCAATGGAGGGGTATCAACAAGTTGATCTGGGCGCGCATCGAATTTAATGATGATAGCCAATAGCAATAAACTCACTAACCACACAGAAGTATAGATCAAAGATTTTTTGGCATCTTCACGTGCGCTGATTAACTCTAATTGTAACTTTTCCATAGCCTTTAATTTGTGCGAGAAAGAATATTGATTATCCTTCTTTGGTAGCAATGATCATTTTGAGGTCGTTGAGCATTCCGATTTTGAGAAGGTCAACGAGCTCTTGAACTTGTGCATCAAAAGGCAAACGCAAAATAACGGTGTTGTCGCCAAGTTTTTTAGTCTCACCGATCAGGACACCTTCGAGTTTGTCTAAAGCGATTTCGTCGTTATTGACATAAAAATGACGCTGTTGATTTTCATCGAACTTCACAGTTAAGGTAACGTGTTGTTGTTGGGTCTTTTCGTTGGCATCTGACTTAGGCAAAGGAACTTTGATGACGTTCGGATTGGCTAAAGTAGAGATGATCAAAAAGAACAATAACAAGAAGAACATGATGTCGCTCAATGCAGAGGTAGCTACCTCGGCATGGAACCTTCTATTACGCTTTATGGCCATCTTTGGAGCTGATTAGTTTGACAAATTCTAAGTTGATTTTTTGAATCGCAAGTGCGTAATTATCGATGAGGCCGTTGAGAAGGTGATAGGCGGTGAAGGCTAAGATACCCACAACTAAACCAGAGCCCGAAGAAATCATTTTTTCGTATAAACCTCCTGAGATATTTCCAATTGATACGTTTTCGGAAATAGAGATGCTGTAGAAAATTTTGATAACCCCAGAGATGGTACCAATAAATCCTAGTGTTGGTGCGATACCAGCAATCAGTCCTAAATGGTTGATGTTTTTTTCCATTTTGCCAATTTCGATATTGGCTACTTTTTCCATGTTGGCCTCAATTTGTGGAATCGGACGGCCAATTGACTGAACGCCTTCTTTTACTACTGAGCCAAAAGAAGTTTGGTCGCGGTTCACTACATCTAGTGCACCTTGCATGTTGCCTGTATTGAGTTGAGTTTGAAGCTCGCCGAGCAATAACATGTTTTGTTTGGTCATGCGGCGGATATATAAAAAGCGCTCAACAGCTACATAGGTAGTATAAAACAAGAGGAGGACAATCGGGATTAAGAAGACCCCACCTTTCATGAGGAAGTCGATTGCTGAAATTTCTTCGACTGTTTTAAAAGATTCTTCGGTGGCTGCTTCGGCTACTTGTGCGCTCAAAACTCCTGCGCTCATTAAAAACGCTGCTACTAATGTGTATTTTACAGAAAACTTCATATTTGGGTTCTATTTTGGTACGCTAAAATTAGTCATTGACAGTAGGCAACTCGCTTTATTTATTTGGAGATATTCACACTGAATTGTTATTTGTAACGTTATTGCCCGAAAACGTCACAAAATCTTTTGCTCCGCGGATACTTTACGTAATTTTGCAGCCCGCTATGGAACTCAACACCTTTATCAAAACCCTTGCCAAACATCCAGCGCTAGATCGCAGCGCTGCCGCCTTGCAAACAGCCAACGCCAGATTGCATTGGAAAGGCATGGTTGGGTCAGCCAAATCCTTGCTATCCCTGATGGTAGCGCAGCAAGTTCCGGGTACCCATTTGTTTATTCTGTCCGACAAAGAAGAAGCTGCTTATTTCCTCAATGATTTCGAGGGCCTCTTTCCAGAAGATAAACGCATACTATTCTATCCTGCGTCTTATCGAGTTCCTTACCAACAAGAGCAGACCGATAACTCAAATGTTGTAGCTAGGGCAGAGGTCTTAGAAAAACTCAGTGACAAACAAAATACTTGGGTAGTTACCTATCCAGAGGCGCTTTTTGAGAAAATACCGACGAAAAAGAATTTAGTCAAACACACCATGCGCTTAGAGGTTGCCAAAACCTACAGCACTGATTTTCTCAACGAATTGCTCTTAGAATACCAGTTTGACCGCGTAGATTTCGTTTATGAGCCAGGTCAGTTTTCCATCAGAGGCGGCATTTTAGATGTATTTTCTTTTGCCAATGAACATCCTTTTCGGATTGAATTTTTTGGCGATGAGGTAGAGAGCATCCGTACTTTCGATGCGGCTAGTCAGCTTTCTATTGCCAGTCATCAATTTTTTAATGTCGTGCCCAACATTCAATCGGGTCAAAGCCTTGAAATTCAAGAAACGCTACTCGGTTTTGTCGGCAGCCAGACCATTTGCTGGATGGCCGATGTACAGCGCACCTACGATGTCTTAAAGCGCGAATACGAACGCGCTGTAGAAATCCACAGCAAACACGACGGCCCAGTGCAGTATGCTTTGCCCCAAGACAAATTTGTATCGCACCTCGCTTTTGAAGAGCAACTTTCAGCTCACCGCGTCATAGAATACGGCCCTGTTTTTTATTTCAAGGCGAGCCATACCGAAACCTTTGATTGTATTCCACAGCCAAGTTTCAATAAAGATTTTGAGCGCCTCAATACCGATTTAAAAGCGCGCAAGGCCGAAGGCTATCAAAACCTGATTTTCTCGAACCAACCGCGTCAGGTAGAGCGTTTGTATCAAATTTTCAGTGACATCGGCGAAGAAGGCGAGTTCAGTGCACTGCCATTAGCCCTGCACGAAGGATTCATCTTTCCATCGCTCCAATTGGTTTGCTATACCGACCACCAACTTTTTGAACGCTACCACCGTTTCCGTTTAAAAGAAGGTTTCAAACAAGCCAAGCAAGCGCTAACCCTCAAAGAAATTTACCAGCTTCAGAAAGGAGATTACGTTACCCACATAGACCACGGCGTTGGTCAGTTTTCTGGTTTAGAAACCATTGATGTCAATGGCAAACCCCAAGAAGCCATTCGTTTGGTCTACAAAGACGGAGACGTCCTTTATGTGGGCATTCACTCCTTACACCGCATTTCTAAGTTTACGGGTAAAGAGGGCAGTGCGCCAACGCTCAACAAACTTGGGACTCAAGCGTGGTCAAATCTAAAGAACAAGACCAAAAAGAAAATCAAAGAACTCGCGTTTGACCTCATTCAGCTTTACGCCCAGAGACGCAGCAAACCAGGGTTTTCTTTTACCCCTGATAGCTATTTGCAAAATGAGCTCGAGGCGTCATTTATGTTCGAAGACACCCCAGATCAGTACAAAGCGACCCAAGATATCAAACGCGACATGGAAGCGCCCCGACCGATGGACCGCTTGGTTTGTGGCGACGTCGGTTTCGGCAAAACAGAAGTGGCTATACGCGCGGCCTTTAAAGCCGTTACCGACTCCAAACAAGTGGCCGTTTTGGTACCAACTACCATTTTATCACTGCAGCATTTCCGCAGTTTTAAAGCCAGACTCTCGAGTTTCCCGGTTACCGTCGACTACATCAATCGCTTCAAGTCGGCCAAAGAAATTACCGAAACGCTTAAAAAACTAGCAGCAGGTCAAATAGATATTTTAATTGGTACCCATGCTTTGGTTGCCGAACGCGTCAAGTTCAAGGACCTCGGCCTCATGATCATCGACGAAGAACAAAAGTTTGGCGTTGCCGTCAAGGACAAACTTAAGACACTCCGTACAACTGTAGACACACTCACACTCACCGCAACACCTATTCCGCGCACCTTGCAGTTTTCTTTGATGGGTGCCCGCGACCTCAGTATCATCAATACGCCGCCGCCAAATCGGCAGCCAGTATTAACCGATATCATTTCTTTCAACGAAGAACAAATCCGAGATGCCATTGCATATGAAGTAGGGCGAGGTGGTCAAGTGTTTTTTGTCAACAACAGACTTTCAAATATCAAAGAATTGTCTGGCATGATCCAGCGCTTGTGTCCGGGCGTGCGCGTTGGAATCGGCCACGGACAAATGGACGGCAAGCAGCTCGAAAAAATCATGCTCGACTTTATTGAAGGTGCTTATGACGTTTTATTAGCCACTACCATTATTGAATCGGGTATAGACATCTCCAACGCCAATACTATTATCATCAACGATGCGCATCAGTTTGGTTTAAGCGATCTCCATCAGTTGAGAGGTAGGGTAGGCCGCAGCAACAAAAAGGGATTTTGCTACCTCATTGCTCCTAAATTTAGCATCATGACCTCCGAAGCGCGCAAGCGTTTAGAAGCGCTCGTTCAGTTCTCAGATCTAGGTTCGGGCTTCAATATTGCCATGAAAGACCTCGATATTCGCGGCGCAGGCAATATGCTCGGCGGCGAGCAGAGTGGTTTCATTGCCGAAATAGGCTTTGAGATGTATCAAAAGATCCTCAACGAGGCCATGCAAGAGTTACGCGAAAGCGAATACAAAGAACTTTTTGACGACCGCGTTACAGATCAGTTCAATGGTTTTGTCCAGGACTGTGTCTTTGAAACTGACATGGAAGTGCGCATCCCTGATCAATACGTCAATCAGGTGGCAGAACGCTTGAGTTTGTACCAAGCCATGGACAACCTCAAAGACAAAGAAGAGCTCGCTGCGTTTAGTTTGCAATTACAAGACCGCTTCGGGCCCTTACCCAAAGAGGTGAAGGAACTTTTGTTCTCCTTTGAATTGCGTTGGTTGGCCGAATCCATGGGCTTGGAGCGTTTGGTGCTCAAATCCGAGAAATTAGTGGGGCATTTTATCGCCAATCCACAGTCGCCGTTCTATGAAACAAATCAGTTTCAAGTAATTCTCAATAAAATCCTCTCTCAACCAACAGGTTACCGCTTGGTTCAAAAAGATGATAAATTAAGGTTAGTCATTGAACCGATCCGTCATATCAAGGATGCATTTGAGAAACTACAAGCACTCAAAGACAGCTAAAATCACGCACATTTCAACAGTATCTTCTTTACTTGACCTATATCAATAGATATTTAGCTGCTTTGTTGCAACTTTGTAGCCATTCAATTGTTTAAACAGTAATCTTAAAATTTAAAAAAATGAAAAACGTAATTATCGGTTTTGTAGGGGCATTTGCCTTGTTCTCTTTTGTTGCTTCTCAAGCAGGTCTTTGGTCAGTAGATGGCGCACACTCTCGTTTGGGCTTTACCATTCTTCATAATGGCATTACAAATGTGCATGGAAATTTTGACAAGTTCACTATGGAGGTTACTACTCCAAATGAAGATTTCAACGGTGCAACTATCGTTTTAAATGCAGAAGCAGCATCTGTTAACACAGGTATCGAAGCACGCGACAACCATTTGCGTACAGCTGATTGTTTTGATGCAGAAAAATTTCCAGCGATTTCTTTTAAAAGTTCTGCTGTAAAAGAAACAAAAACGAAAGGAACTTACACAGTAGAAGGTGACCTCACGATGCACGGGGTAACAAAAAAAGTAGTTTTTAATGGCGTACACACCGGAAATAGCAAAAACTATAAAGGTACACCAGTTGCTGGTTTGCAAATTAGCGGCGTCGTGAAACGCTCTGAGTTTGGTATGGGCGAAGTTAGTCCAGGTTTAGCTGATGAGGTTAAACTTGTTGCTGATTTAGAGGTTGTAAAAAACTAAGCACATGAAAAGCAACTTCTTGTTTTTCTTTGTTCTAGCTGCATTTACGAGTTTTGCGCAACAATATAAACTTGCCGACGGGTTTAAGATTTCTTTTACAAACGCTGATGTAAGTGGCACTTTTGATGCGCTCACTACACCTTCTTTAGTTTTTGATGAAACTAAATTAGCGAGCTCGAAGCTCAGTTTTAAAATCGAAGTTGCCTCAATTAACACAGGCAATGGTTTGCAAAATAAGCACGCCCGTGGCGAAGAATGGTTCAATGCTGAGAAATACCCTTATATCGAATTTACATCATCTAAGATTGAAAAGACGGCTGAGGGCTTCAAAGCAACGGGCAAGTTACAAATGCATGGCGTAAGCAAAGAAGTGAGTATACCTTTTACTTTTTCCAAAAAAGGAAATAAAGGCACATTTATTGCTAAATTTAGCGTTGACCGCTCCGATTATCAGGTGGGGAAAAAGAATGGCGGAGTTGCCGAAACCATAAAAATTACAGCAACAATTCCCGTAACTAAAAAATAAAAAGATGTTAAAAAAAGTAATTTGGGCCCTATCATCGGGTATTTTAGCAGGTGGTGTTTCCTACGCCTATGGCGAAACTTTTGAAAAACAACTCATGGAAGATTACTCCAATGTTGTGCCTACTGCTGCTATTTTTATTTCTTGTTTGGTCGGAACCACAATGGCTACAGTTGGTTATTGGCTTCTAACAAAGTTAATACCTATGTTTGGTGAGTTTATTTTTGCTTTGATTTTTGCGGCGTTTTCTGCAGCAAGTTTAGTTGGCGTATTGGGCTTTACCTTTACCGATGGCTCCAATGAATTACACCAATTTATCTTTTACGGTTACGCAATGCCCATGCATTTTTTCCCTTTCTTAGCATGGTATGTTTTCAAGCCACTATTTGACGAGAAATAGTTTAATTTTGGCACAAATCTTGAAAGGATGCTTCGGCATCCTTTTTTTTTGAAAAAAAGTGCCAAAAAGCACAACGAAATCCTTCGTTTTACGTTAATTAAATGATGTTGCAGCGCTTAAGCATTTGGCTATTTTTAATCGGGAATTTTATTCCGCAAATTTCTCGTGCTCAATTGATTACCAACAATTCCTTAAATCCTCAAGGGTTGGTTCAAAATATCCTTCTTGGCAATGGTGTTACGGTCTCTAACGTAACCTACAACGGTAGTCCTGTTGCCATAGCTCAGTTTACAGCAGCCAACACCACGCTCGGTATCAATAGCGGAATTGTCATGACTACCGGTACCACCTTGCCAAATGGCGATGGACCGCAGGGCCCAAATGATGCTTCTGGCGCGGGGGTCGACAACAACATGGGGGGCTTCAATTTACTTTCTCAAGCCATTCAAGGGACCCAAACCTACAACGCTGCCATTCTAGAGTTCGACTTCATCCCCTATGCCGATACCATTCGTTTCAAGTATGTTTTTGGTTCCGATGAATACCCCGAATTTGCACCTCCCAACAATACAACCTATAACGACGTCTTTGGTTTTTTCATATCAGGTCCCGGAATTACGGGTTTTCAGAACATTGCCAAACTTCCAAATGGCGCGGTAGTATCGATTAACAATGTCAATACGATCACTAATCCCTTTTATTTTGTCAATAATGGCGATGGCAATACGGCTCCTTATAACCAGAGCCCACAATACATTCAGTACGACGGCTTCACAAAAGTATTGGAAGCTGTTTCGCAGGTCCAATGTGGCCAAACTTATCACTTAATTTTAGCCATTGCTGATGTTGGCGACGGCCAATGGGACTCCGGCATTTTTTTGGAAGCAAATAGCCTTTCTACGATTACGCCAATAGAGATAGAGCACACGCTTTCACAGCAAGTATTTGCCAACCCAGATTGGATGGCCGAGGGTTGTGTAACAACTAATGTTACCCTTACCCGTCAGTCTAATCTGAATCAAAACTTGACTATTCCTATTCAGCTCAGTGGTACAGCCACTAACGGCATCGATTATAGCGGCATCCCAGCAAGTATTAATTTTCCGCCCGGACAAAATACTGCGAGTTTCACGATTCAGTCCTTAACTGATGCATTGGTGGAGGGCCTAGAAACCCTAACGCTTACTTTTCCAATAACTGATCCTTGTGGCAACATAACGCCGCTTGTACTCGACCTCTGGATCCAAGATAACCAACCCATGCAAGTGACCTTATCGAGTTCACCAATCACCTGTCCCGGCGACCCCGTTACCATCAATTCTCAAATCAGTGGTGGCGTTCAGCCCTATACCTACCAATGGAGTACTGGGCAAAACACCGGAAGCATGACATTTACGCCAACAAATACTCAATCTGTATGGTTGGCCGTCAGTGACGCCTGTACGGGTATTCCGGCTTATGACACTATTTTAGTAACAGTACCTGTATTAAGTCCATTGACCATTCTAACTAGCCCTGATATCACCGAAATATGTCCTTACATTCCTGCAACTTTGGGTGTGCAGGCGAGTGGTGGATCAGGTCAATATACCTATGCATGGACTATCAACAATGTGCTAAGTGGAACAACCGATTCTTTATTAGTGAATCCGGGTAGTTCGAGTATGTACCTCATTACGGTTACCGACAATTGTGGCAATACCATTCAAGATAGCATCAACTATACCATTTTGAGTCCGCCACTCGTCTTGCAAATGAACGGCCCTTTTCAAATTTGTCCGGGCGATAGCGTAGATTTATTAGTAAGCGCTACAGGTGGTTATGGCAACTACTATTATAATTGGTCTACAAGCGCAACAACACCTCAAATTACAGTAGCACCCCAAAACACCACGTCGTATTTTGTGCAGGTAAGCGATGAATGTCAAACATTTAGCGTCACAGCCGTTGCATTAGTTCAGGTGGTCAAGCCCTTGGCTAATTTCTATATCATGAGTCAAGATCCAATGCAGGGTTTGCCCGTTCAATTTGAGAATGCCTCTTTGAATGCGTGGTCTTATACTTGGGCGTTTGGCGATGGCAACGGTTCGTTTTTAGTCAATCCGATCCATACCTACACCCAACCAGGTTCCTATGAAATTACGCTCATTGCCACCAATCAGGAAGGATGTATCGACAGTATTTCAAAATGGATTGAAATTGCACCCGAACGCTATATTTACCTTCCTAATTCGTTCACGCCAGACGGCGATGGTCTCAATGAATACTTTTATGGGCGCTTTATTGGCCTAATGAGCGCAAGGTTCTATATTTTCAACCGCTGGGGTGAAGAAATCTTCTTCTCTGATCAACTCAATTTTGTTTGGGATGCGACATACGAAGGCATACCTGTCCAAGACGGCACCTATACTTGGTACTTGATCTATGAAATAGAAAAAGGCATCTACGAAGACCTCTCGGGTCACGTGAATGTCATCCGTTAAATGAGTTGTGCCTTATTCGTTGGAAATGATCTCGAAGAGCTCATTTAGGTTAGGTGAAATGATGATTTCAATGCGACGGTTTTTTGATTTGTCGTTTGGATCCACCGGATGATACTCACTGCGTCCGGCAGCCATCATTTGTGTAGCAGCCATGTTAGAATTGGCCAACATCAGTTCTACAACTGCTGTTGCGCGCAATACAGAAAGTTCCCAGTTGTTTTTTGGCGATACACTACTGTTTAATTTGTCGGTGTCGGTGTGTCCTTCTACAACAATTTCGAGGTCGCGTTCTGTTTCTAGCACCCGAGCAAGCTGCACTAATGCTTCTTTTCCTTCATCTTCAACTTTAGTTGAGCCCGAATTAAAGAGTAGTTTGGCTTCTAAACTCACGTAAATCTTGCCATTTTTCTGAACTACAGTAAGCCCTTGGTTTTCAAAGTTGCGCAAGGCATTGGCTACTCTAGCTTTGAGCAATTGGATTTTTGCATCTTTTTTGCGAATGGCCTCTTCGAGTTCATTGACGCGTTTCTCGCGCTCTTCAAGTAACGCTTGCTTGGCTTTGAGTTCTTGATCGAGTTTTAACAAGGCATCTTCTTTGCGCTGCAATTCTTTGGTTTTTTGTTCAAGTTCGGTCTGAAGGGTAGCGGTTTCTTTGGCGCTTAGGCTTTTGAGTTTATCGAATGAATTTTCAAGCGCTTCGTATTGTGCCTCTAGCGTTTCTTGTTCGCGTTCCAGCAGGCGTTTTTGGTTGCCTAGGTTATTGGTGTCGCCACGCAAACGGCTCACCTCTTTTGCGGCTAAATCGTATTTGGTTTGTAAATCTTTGGAGAGAACTTCGTAGTCACTGCTGCTCTTTTTGTACTTAGCGAGCTCTTCACTGCAGTTTTTTTCGCGTTCGAGCAATTCATTGTATTTTTTAGAAGGCACACAGGCCGTGAATACCAACGTTGCGAGTAGAGAGAGGAAAAAGAAATTTTTCATAAGAGCTGCTTTTTTTACAAAGTTGTTTTTTAATTGCCAATTGAATTTGGCTTTTTTCTGTTTTTATAAACACTAGATATTGCATAAAGTAACACATTAGGGCAATTTCGTGGCCAACGAGAGTGAATTCCTTACCTTTGCAATATGAGTACAGTAAGGAAAAATCAAAAAAAGTTAAGTGAAGCTTTTGAGTTGCTGCAAAAAAACGATGCTGCAGCACTCACTGCAGCACTCAGCATCTATAAAGATCACGGACAAGTGAGTGTGCTGGCTGACCTATTCAGATCCTTGGAAGGAAGAGAGCGTGCTCAGCAACAAGCAATTATTAGTTTTCTTTCGGATGTTAAAGACACCGACGCTACTGAGGCGTTTGTTACCTACCTTCAGGATGAGACGAATTCAGAAAACCGAAAATTAGTTTTATCAGCAATTTGGAACTCAAAATTGCCTTTTGACGAACATCTGCCGTTTTTTGTGATGCTCGCTTCGCAAGGAGACTACCTCGAGGCGCTCGATTGCCTTACCATCATTGAAAATATGTCTGGTCCTTTTGATGAGTCTCAACTTTTAGAAGCACAGCTTTTGCTCAAGGAATACGTGGAGGAACGCGCCCCACAATCTGATCAAAAAGCACAAATCATGAGTGAAATTGCTTGGTTTGTAAAAGAACAAAACGAAGGCATTGACGCCGATTTGTTAATCGATAACGACTAAATTATGAGCCAATTAGCGCTGCAATCAATGACCGGTTTTGGCAAGGCCAACGGACATTTTAATGATAAAAAAATCTCTATTGAGGTTCGCTCACTCAATTCCAAAGGCCTCGACCTCAACTTAAAAATTCCTTCTAGCTACCGCGATCTCGAAACGCCAATTCGCAAGTTGGTCACTGAAAAGTTGTTGCGCGGCAAAATGGATTTAGGAATTTATATTGAAAGTCAGCAGCACCAAGTAGCGGGTCTGATCAACGAGCAAGTCGCAACAGCTTATTTTGAAAAGCTTAAATCGCTCAATAATACCTGGGGTACTCATACCCAAGACTACCTTGCACTCGTTTTGCGCATGCCGGACGTACTGACTAGTCAGCAAGAAGAACTTTCGGAAGCAGAAACTGAATTTATTTTGAATTTAGTTGTCGAGGCTTGTCATCAACTTGAAAAATTCCGCAGGCAAGAAGGCCATAGCTTGGCTAAGGACTTAACAGCTAACTTGGACTGCATTCATCAAGAACTTTTAGCAATAGTACCGTTTGAACAAGAACGTGTTGCACAAGTAAGGGAACGCATTCAAAAAGGGTTAGCTTCAATTGATGAGAGCAGAGTAGACGTGAACCGCCTAGAGCAAGAAATGATCTATTATGTAGAAAAACTCGACATTTCTGAAGAAAAGCAGCGCTTGCAGCAGCACCTTCATTATTTTACCGAAACGCTCAGCCAAGATGCTTCGGGCAAAAAATTGGGTTTTATTGCTCAAGAAATGGGTCGAGAAATCAATACTTTGGGTAGTAAATGCAATCATTCGGAAATTCAAAGAAGGGTGGTTATAATGAAAGACCACCTCGAAAAAATCAAAGAACAAGTCCTCAACGCCTTATAGCATGAACACGCAACCAAGTATTGTTATTTCAGCTCCTTCTGGCGCAGGTAAATCAACAATTGTTGGCGCTTTACTTGCCAAGTATCCGCAGTTGGCATTTTCCATCTCTGCTTGCTCGCGCTCACCAAGAGGCCAAGAACAAAACGCCGTACATTATTACTTTTTAGACCCGTCTGAATTCAAACACAAAATTAGCGAAGGCGCATTTTTTGAATGGGAGGAGGTCTATGAAGGAATGTACTACGGTACGCTAAATGCCGAGCTTGAGCGCATTTGGTCTGCAGGAAAAGTAGTCGTTTTTGATATCGATGTCATTGGTGGCCTAAAAGTAAAGGAGAAACTCAAAGATGCTGCTATTTCTATTTTTATTCAGCCACCGAGTATGGCCATTTTAGAGGAGCGCCTGCGCAAGCGCCAAACAGACACCGAAGAGAAGATCCAGATCCGCTTGGCCAAGGCCGAAGAAGAGATGAGTCATGCGCACGAATTTGATCATGTCATCGTGAACGACGACCTCACCAAAGCGATTGCCGAGGTAGAACAAATCGCACTACAAATGATTACTCAATGAAAATAGGCCTGTTTTTTGGAACATTTAATCCTATTCATGTAGGGCACCTGATCATTGCCAATCACATGGCCCAGCATCCTGACATTGATCAAGTTTGGTTAGTGGTGACGCCGCATAATCCACACAAAGAAAAATCTACTTTACTAGCTGATCACCTGCGCTTAGATATGGTCCGTGATGCCATTTACGATAGTCCACAGCTCAAAGTAAGTGACATTGAATTTCACTTATCTAAACCAAATTACACGATTTCGACCTTAACGCATTTGCAAGAGAAATATCCAAATGATCAATTCAGTTTATTACTTGGCGCCGATAACCTGAGGTCTTTTCAAAAGTGGTATAATTGGGAGCAAATTCTTGCCCATCACAAACTTTACGTTTATCCGAGAATAACTGAAGCGGAAGCGGAGTTGAAATTATCTGATGAGTTGAGCAAGCATCCCAATATTGAGCTTGTCAATGACGTTCCGATCCTCGGAATTAGTGCCAGTTTTGTCCGCTCTCAATTGGCAGCGGGCAAAGATTGTTCCTTTTTACTCACAGAACCCGTCGTCAGATATATTTCGGAACGGGGCTTGTACCAAAAATAAAGCATAAAAAAAGGGGAGTTTCCTCCCCTTTGCAAGCAAATGTATGAAGCTTATAGTTTCACAAATTTTTGTTGTTGGCTTCCGAAAACATCGGATACCTCGATGAGGTAAGTGCCATTAGAGAGTTTAGTGAGGTCAAAAGAAGTTGTAGATGAAGTGGTTTCTATGACTTCAATAACTTTTCCTGTGAGGTCGCGCAGGGTGAGCGTAGAGCTGCTACCGTTCATTAGGCCACTCACTGCGATAGTTGTGTTTGCTGGGTTTGGCTCCAAGCTGATTGGATTGATGATTTGTTCAATTTGGCCGCCTGAACCCACTACAATTTTGTAACCATCAAAAGAAACGGATTGGGTAACGGGTGTAGGAGGTAAGCCTGGGAACAAAACAACTAGTACAGTAGCTGTGACATCAACAGAAACCGGGAATACAGCAACAGAGTCTGTAGTTCCAAAGATGTTTGCACAGCCGTTTACACCACCTAAGTAAGTGCAATTAGAGTTGTTACAAGCAAAATCAAATCCTGGAGGCAAACCTTGTAGTGCATCTACGGTAAATTGTTGGATTACAGAACCAACAAATTGTCCGCTTGGATCAATTTCTGCCGTAACCGTTGAAGGCACTTTGAAATTGATATCTGTAGAGTAAGCTACATTTGGAAGTGCCGGCGGTAGGTTTTGAGTGGTGTCTGGCCAAATTCCGTAAGTGGAATCTACAAAATTAGCACCTGGCGTACAAGACTGGCTCCAAGAAAGGAGGTAAGTCATTGTAAATAAAGAAGAAAGTAAAAGTTTTTTCATGGTGATTGATTAAAATTTCTGAGTTAAAGTTACAATTATTTTAATTCCTTACCTACAGAAAAAATACTTAAGGCCAACGATTTTCTGCTATCACTCGCTTTGTCTACCTTTGCGACATGTTAATTTATAATGTCACGGTGAGTATTGATCAAGCAGTTGAGCACGATTGGTTGAGCTGGATGCGCGGTACGCATATTCCAGATGTACTCCATACAGGTTGTTTTTTAGAATGCAGACTTTCCAGAGTGAATGGCGAAGAAGAAGGTGGATGTACCTACTCGGTCATGTATTTAGTGCAGGACCAAGCGACCTTAGACCACTATCAAGCGCAATTTGCGCCGGCGCTTCAGCAAGACCACGCTGCGCGTTTCCAAGGTAAATTTGCTGCATTTCGCACCACGCTTAACGTCATCGAAGAATTCAAAAAATGAATGTAAAACCAAAAAAACAACTAGGTCAACACTTTTTGAAGGATGCCGGTACTTGCCAAAAAATTGCCGGGCAAGTGATCTGGACCAATGACACCCGAAAAGTTTTAGAAATTGGACCAGGAATGGGAGCCCTCAGTAAATATCTATGGGAAATCCCTGAAATTGACCTTTGGTTGCTCGATGTAGATATAGAATCCATAGATTACTTACGCGCCAATTATCCTGCGCATGCAGACCGCATTTTATTTGGCGACTTTTTGCGGTTGGACCCAAAAGAATTGTTTGGCGACGCTGCCTTTATTGTGGTCGGAAACTTTCCTTATAATATCTCTTCACAAATCTTGTTTAAGTGTTTAGAATACCGCAATCAGGTGCCTCAAATTATGGGAATGTTCCAAAAGGAGGTAGCGGTGCGTGTTGCGCAAAAGCCAGGATCTAAAGAATACGGTATTATTAGTGTGCTCTTGCAAACTTTTTATGATATTCACTATTGTTTCACGGTTGATGAGCATGTGTTCATTCCGCCTCCAAAGGTAAAAAGTGGCGTTATTCGTTGCGTAAGAAATGAGCGCGTTGCGCTTCCTTGTGATGAAAAGCTTTATTTTCAGGTGGTAAAAGTGGCATTCAATCAGCGTCGCAAAACACTGCGCAATTCTTTGCGTGTTTTACTCAAAGATGCGCCGCTTCCCGAGAAATTTGAACAACAGCGCCCCGAGCGTTTAAGTGTGGATGATTTTATTGAACTTACTTGCTTTATAGAGCAGCTCGCTAGTAAGGACTAAATCCTTCTTGGGTTTGCGAGCCGACTTCGGTGCCGTTTTTAAACATCTTTTTACTGATGAGCTGCCCGTTTTCATTGAACGCATAAAACGGACCATCTTTGAGCCCATGTTTGTAGTGGATTTCGTACACGATTCTGCCGTAGCGGTCGTATTGCTTAAAAACACCATGAAGCCTACCGTAGCGGTATTGCGACACAATAGTTGGAACAACTCCACCAGGGTAATAATTGGTCCAGGTGCCGTGTTTCATGCCATGGAAGTATTTCCCAGTTTCCTTGATTTGAAAATCTAACTGAGAGTAGGATTCATATGACCCATGAAAATCGCTGATCGTTTCTTTTAAGCCCATGATTGCCATTCCGTCAGCCACATTTTTCTGAGTAAATACTTTATAGTGTTGCTTTTCCTTCAAGCGACCGTTATTGAAATAGTTCGTCCATTCGCCCACTTTGTAATCAGCTTTGTAGCTACCTTTCACTTTGAGTATGCCTTCTGGAGAAAAAGACGCCCATGGCCCATCGAGTTTGCCGTTGTGATAGGTGGCTTTGTCTTTGATTCGGCCGTTTTCCCAGTAATTGAACCATTCGCCTTCCTCTTTGCCATTGAAGTACTTTCCGTCCATCAATAAAGTAGAATCTTCATACCATGTTTGCCAACGCCCTGAACGGAGGTCCTGCTGATAAGCGCCTGTTCGGTAAAGGGCACCATTTGGATAATAGTAAGTCCAGTTACCAGTGCGCAGGTCGTTGTCGTAATGCGCTAAATAGGAGAGTTGCCCGTTTGAAAAGTAGTAGTGCCAGGTGCTATCTTGTTTCCCTTTTTGAAAGTACCCTTCCATGTCTAGTTTCCCATCTTGGGTAAACCATTTCCAGTTGTTGGTCTTGAGTCCAGCTTCATAAGTTCCGCAAGTAAGGGTGTCTTTTTCGTTGGACATTACTAGATAAACACCATGTAAAGAGTCTGCTTGATAACCCACTCGTTTTTCGAGAACACCATCAAAACGATAGAACTCCCAAATGCCGTCTTTTTTGCCTTTCTCGAATGCGCCGCCGACCGATAAGACGCCATTGGCGGTGCGTTCTTCAAAAGGTCCAGTTTTCAGCCCTGCTTGGAAGGTATAAAATTCTTTAATGGTGCCATCGACGAAATAGGTAATGATTTGTCCGTTTCCGTCCTTGATCGTTTGTTTGTGAGACTTATCGGCTTGCCAGAAGGCCTGAAGATAAATGGTATCGTTCTGTGCTTTTTCGATGGATTTCGGATGCCCATCGGGGTAGAAGTATTCCCAAATACCGACGGGGCTCCCAAGTTCAAATTGACCACGAATTTGAATTTTGCCATCGGCTGCGTATTCGCGGTAAATGGAATCGGGCACATTGAATTGGTAATAGGACTCTTGCTTGATTTGTTTGTTTGGATAAAAAAAGACGCGTTTACCATGGAGCCTATTGCGGTAGTAGTTGGCTTCTTCTTCTAGGAGTCCGTCGTAAGAATAAAATAGCCATTTGCCATGTTTTTCAGTTGTTTTGGGCGTTGCTTCACTGCTAAAATAGGAGCCAGTTCCTTGGATGTGTTTATTTTGTGCATCCCAATAGATGCGAACCTTTGGACTTAGGTTTTCTTTCTTTACTTTCAGTTCTTGAGAAAGAGCTGAGAACAAGAAAAAATTGGCAAATAGGAGGAGTAAATAGCGCATATGGCTGATTAGAATAGGACTCGGAAGATGAAGAACAGGCCAAAACCAATAAAGACACTTCCGATAAACTTATTGAGTAGATTGAGTAATTGGACGGTCACTAAATTTCGGATTCTTTTGGCCGTAACAATTTTGACAACATCAAAGGCAATAAATGTGGTCAGGATAATACCGAGATAAAAGAACAAAAAGCTATTGCTGTCGTCGGGGCTTTCTCGTTTGGCTACTGAGGCTACACTCAACCAATAGAAAATGACCAAAGGGTTGGCAAAATTGAGCAGAAAACCTTTGGCGATCATGAGTCCAAAATTCTTTTTGGGGTCAGCGCTCTCCTTCAAGTGATATTTCTCGGTGACCTCCTCTAATTCTTGATCGCCGTTGTGCATTCTGGACTTTTTGAAAAGATTGATCACACCAAAAACAATGAAAATAAGACCACCCAAGATGTCAAAAAGCTCTTTGTTTTTGCCAGTGAGCAGGGTATTGATTTGCTCGACAAAAAGAACAGAAAGCAGAATATAAACGATATCGCTGAGCATGACACCGAAGTCTATTGCCAATGCGCTTCTAATGCCCTTTGTGATGCTATTTTCGAGCAATACAAAGAAGACCGGACCTGGAATCAGGGAGAGCAAAAGCCCAATTGTAAAAGCGTGGAAGACGATATCCATGTAACAAAAATAGCTTTTAATGTGCTAGAAATGCTTGAAGTATACTAATGTTACGGACAGCGCGATGTTTATTTCGGGAAATGCACTAAATTTGTTGCTCAATTTAGACAACATGAAAACTTTGCGTGCCAATCAAAAACTTGAACAAATCATTGCCGATGTCGAAAAAAAGGGTCTTGAGGCTCCAAAACTTATTGACGACCTCAAAGAACTCAGAGAAATGGCATTGCTCGAACAAGACCCATTGGTCGTGAAATCCTTGCGCCTTACTTATGAGTTCCTTCAAGAAAACGAATGTTTTGATGTAGAGGCTCAATACGAAGAAGACGAAGAAGGTAACGAATACCCAATCGAGATCGAAGACAAAGACAACCTTCTTTATTTCTTGAATCTGCTTAAAAACGCAGAACACAAAATCAACCGTGAAGAAATCAAAGATTACCGCTCAGCGTTAAAATTAGAATTATACTAAGCAACCATTTGCGCAACAGACTCGTCTCGTTGAAAAGGACAAGTCATTGTTCAATTTGGTTTTAATTATCTTGCAGAGAAACCTGGAATTACGTTCCAGGTTTTTTTTTATGTGCAAAACTGACAGTACTTCGCGTCGTGGTCGTGTTCAAACGGTTGCGTTGTGTCTAGCATATTCTCTATAAGTGACTGTAAGCCTTCTTCAAATAAAACAGGCACTGATGTCAAATCGGTATTCTTGTCTATGGATAGCGCAAATTCATCGTCTCGGTTGATCAGTGATTCTATGCGCGCTTCGGCAGGTAAGTGTCCGTAGTGTTCCTTAAATAACAAACTATACAAGCAAAGTTGTAGCGCATGCTTGGGTTTTGTAATGTTGGTATAGGCGTCCTCTTTTTGACTCATTTTGACATCTTTATCTTTAACTTTTCCAGATTTGTAGTCGATGACACGGTAATGGTTGGCGCCAATGCGGTCGATGCGGTCAATATAGCCCACGAAATGTATAGGAATGTTTTCTGCGGGTAGTTGAACCGTATAATTGAGTTCAAACTTAGCTTCGAGTTGTTCAATGACCAATGGTTCTTTGAGGGCCTTTACATAAGCGAGTTCTTTAAGCAGCATTTGCTTGGTGAGGTCGAGCGCCATTTCAAAACTTAAAAGATTTTTACCTCGCTGAAAAAGTGCCTCGTTATGATCAAAATAATTCATAAAATACTTGCGCAGTACTTCGGGGAAGTCCGTTAGCATTTTAGCGATGTGTCGTTCGTTAATTGGGCCTGGTGCAGGAGAAATCAGCTCGCCTTTTTTGTTTCGGTGTGCATAAGGGGTGTAGAGTTCTTCTAAGCAACTATGAATTAATGAGCCAAAAGTGCTGTTGGCTATATCTTCTTCGACTTCGTCTTCTTCACCAAACTCTACAACGTAGCGGTAATAGAAGTCTAGCGGACAGGTGATGTATTTGCGAAGGGCGGAGGCAGACACATTCCCTGAGAGGTAAGCCTTGATGCGTGTTTGAATATCGCTTGTTTTCGGAATGAGGGTGTGTTCTTGACGTTGGGTGCTGCTTGGAATTTGATAGAAGTATTCTTTCCAAGTGACGTTCGGATTTTGTTGTAACCATTCCATTTTCAACTGCAATAAATAACGACTGCGCTCATGACCTCCTAAAACTTCACTTGTCGAGGAATAAGTAAATACAAAAGAGCGCGCGTGGTGCAGGAGTCTGTAAAAGTGTTGGGCAAAAAGGCCCTGTTTGTCGCGGTTATTGGGCATGCCAAATGCCGAACGGAGGTCCATTGGGATGATACTCTGAATGGGGTTGGTGGGCGGTAACTTTCCTTCGTTCATGCCGAGTACATAAACGCGCTCGAAGTCGAGCAAACGGGTTTCTAGTAGCCCTGTGAGTTGCAAACCTGTGGTTGGGCTTCCTAAGTAGGCTAAATTGGCGCGTGTCCAGTGTTGGTAGAAGAGCTTTTTAAAGCTGCTCAGGGCCATTTTGGGAAAGGAAGCGTCTGTTAATTGGTCAAACTGGCGACAAGCTTGCTCGAAGGATAAAATGGCCGTTCGCTCAAAGTCATTGCCTTCAGGAATCAGGGCCAACAATAAGCTATTGAGTTTGCGCAGTTGCACAAGTGCAAGTTTCCAGTCTGTACCCCAGTTAGTACTGATGAGTTCTAAAATATCGAGGATTTGTTGGTCCAGTTTGAGTTGATCGACGCGTTGAAAGACACGGTTGTATTTGATGGTTTGTTTTTCTGCGGCAGCCAACTGTTTGAGTTGTGGTTGGTCAAAGGCTAGAGAGACGAATGCGTGATGGCAAAAACGTTGAAAATCTTTATGATACAGCGCTTTGGTTTTGAATTTGAGTTGGTTTTCCTGCAGTTGAAAGCAGAGGTCGATCCAAGTTCTTATTGGCGTTTGATCCAGTGGTAAGCCTAGGGTGATGTTGGCTTGCCCGACAATTTTGGGAATATTGCGAATGGCCGCATGAACCAACGCTTCGTCGGCGAGCAATACCAATACTTCACTCCAATCCGCAACAGGGTTTTCTATTAATTCTGTTGCCAAAACCTTAACCTGACCTATGTGCTGTGCGCACTCAATCACTTTGATGTCATAAGCTTCGGTTTGCAGTCTTTTTGTAAGGGACTTGGGGTTATTCAGGCCAAAAAATTGTAAGTTTCTCCTTTGAAAATGTCCGGCCTCGTGGTATTTATTCTCTAAATAATAAGCGTCAGCATCAAGGATAAATTCGGCTTGTTTTTGATCGATGAGGTACTTAATGATGCGTTGTTCGGCGGCGGAAAGCGCATTGAAACCGGCAAAAATATAGAACATATCTTTATCAAGGTACTGCGCAGGATTCTCTGCTATTTGCCGATAAGCTTGTGCTTTTGAACAGGCATTTTGTGCTTTATTCTTTTCTTGCAACCCGGCATGAAGTTGAGGTATAAGCTCCCAGAATTGCATGAATTTTTGCTGTGAAGCAGAGTAGCCTTCTTCATCGATTTGCCAGCTTTCTAACGCTTTGATAGAAGCAAGATTTTGATAGAGTTGTTGATGATCAACTAAATAACGATCGACGTCGTCGAAATCGGAGAGCAGAATAGGGCCCCAAGTGAGGTAGTCTTCAAAGGAGAGCGCATTTTCTTGGAGGTTTGCTTCATAAACTTGGTAGAGCGAAAGCAAAATGCTGGTCTGATGCAGAATGGTTTTATTGCTTAAAGCCCCCACCCATTGGTCTATCGTAAAGATATTGGGCGAAATCAGGGGCCCGCCGTTGGCTTTGAAAAGGGCGTTTAAAAGATAGCGCTTGGCTCTTTCAGACGGAAGAATTACGGTTATTGACTGTGGGGGGAGCCCTTTGCCTAGAATTTGGGCGGCTATTTGATCAAGAAATTTCATAGCAGGGACAAAAATGGTTTAGTCAAACCAAACTTTTTCAAAAAAGAAAAAGGGTCTATTCGAGTGCATAAATTTGTGTCCGCCGTAACATTTGATGACTGCGTAATGAGCCGTTCCAAATTGAATCTGAACAAAATTAAGTCCTTCGGGGTAGGTGTCCGACAGCCCTTGATAAATTGTGGAGCCGTTGTCGAGTACTTTTTTGGTCATGGTAGCGCCATCAGGCGGATTGATGTAAATACTAGCGATTTCTTCGCTAGAAATGGTAGAATCGAGTGCAAAAAGGGTGATTTCATAGGTGTTGCCTTGGCCTAGCTCGCGGTAAATAAGTCTTAAGTTTCCGTCGGGTAGGGTTTCGACAAATGGTTTGCCTGGAAATTTGGCCACTAAACCAGAATGGGCATCTGCGTAGATGTATTCGGTTTGTTTTTTAAGTAAGACCTTGCTTGCAGGGGCCTTCTCATCTATTGTCCAGCGAACAGGGCGCACTTTGTAGCCGCGGGCACGGAGCAATTGTAAAATACCGTCTTCGCCACCCAAATGGCCTGCCCCAACCGCGCAAAAGAAAGGCGTTTGTGTTTTGAGCATGCCGAGTAGTTTGTCGAGCATTTGTTGGTTGCGCTTCACAATAACTTCGTCGTATAGATTTTCTTGTACTGAAAGATAAGATTTCATGAAGCGCTGTAAAGCATCGACATCGCCGCGCAAATAGAGCTCTGTGAGTTTTTCTTGAGTAAAAGAATTGATTTGGTTGTCTAGGATGCGGCTTTCGCTCAGTTTGAATTCATTGGAAAGCGCGTATTGTTCTTCTACCTTTTCTAGCGCGACCATTTCTTTGTTGAGTTGAAGGCCAAGGATTTCAAAGTAGGCATCGAGAAATTGTGGCATGCCGTCTTCATTGCCATAAAGTGTTTTGGAGCTGAAGTCTTGGCTAGTGTAGGATTTACCTTTGTCGTCGAAACGCGTTTCTGGTAGTGTTTTACGGGTATCCATGACCGAAAAAAGCGCATAAATATCGGTCTCTAAGACAATCTTTTGTGCTTTGTTAAAGGCGATATAGACGCTATCTGAAAGTTCAAATAAGGCGCGGTCATTGGCGTGGAGGGTTCCGAAAATATACGACTTAACGGCAGACTTCGGACTGGAAATTTCCCATAGTAATTCTTTATCGAGCTCAAGCTGTTGTGCTTGGCCGAAAGTAGAATAGAAAAATGCCAGAATAAAGAGTGCCGTACGCATGTATTCAAAGTTAATCAAATAAAAACACGTTGAATGTGTTTTTCGGTATAGGCGTAGGCTAAATAAGCCATAGAAGGCAGCTCCTTGGTAAGAATGAGTGGAGATTTTCTGCCTAAAGCAATTTTGCCGTGGGTATCTTGCAGCTCGATGGCAGCGGCGGCATTGATGGTGAGGGCATTGATGGCTGCTTCGGGTGTCATTTTCATCTTGATGCACGCTAAAGAAAGCACATGCATGAGGTCGTAGCTTGGCGATGAACCAGGGTTGAAATCGCTGGCAAGTGCCACAATTGCACCTGCATCTATTAGGCGGTTGGCGGCGCCAAATGGAATGGATAAAAAGTGGGAGCAACCTGGAAGCAAAGTAGCAACACAATTGCTTTTGGCGAGTGCATCTAGGTCATTTTGGTCGAGTTCTTCGAGGTGATCTACGGAAATTGCTCCTTTTGCAATAGCTGCTGGAACCCCGCCCAAAACTGAGAACTGATTGACATGTACTTTAGGCTTGAGTCCGTATTTAGCACCGGCATCTAAAATTTGCTCCATCTCAGCCGTGCTGAAATAATTGCGTTCGCAAAATACATCGATGTAGTCGGCTAGGTTTTCTTTGGCAATGACGGGTAGTATTTCGTTGATCAATAGATCGATGTAGGCTACTCTGTTTGCTTTGTATTCGGTAGGTATCGCATGCGCGCCTAAAAATGTCGCTTTGATTTGAATAGGAGCAGTTTGCTTGAGTTTTTGAATAACGCGCAACATTTTGAGCTCGCCTTCTACACTCAAGCCATAGCCAGACTTGATTTCAATCGCACCCGTACCCGCGTCAATGATCTTTTGTATCCTTGCAAAAGCGGCCTCATAAAGCGCATCTTCGGACATTTGGTTGAGTTTATTTGCCGAATTGAGGATGCCACCACCTTTTGCCGCAATTTCTTCATAGCTCAGGCCGTGAATGCGGTCAACGAATTCTTCTTCGCGGCTAGCAGCAAACACAGTGTGTGTATGGGAGTCAATAAAGGCAGGCAGTACAAAGCAGTTTGTTGCGTCGATCACTTCCACGTCGCGCCAATCGGTGATGCCCGGCCATTCATTCATGGGCCCATAGGCGATGACTTCGTTGTCTTCTAACGCGAGGTAAGCATTTTCGATAATAGCAAGTTGGCTCATTTGAGCACCTCTGAGCACTGCGGGGAGGTCTTCTCCGGCTTGAATAAGACCTTTTATATTCTTAATAAATTGTTTGCGCATACGTATTTTCACGGTAAAGATAAGACCAATTTAGGCTTATTTTCGCTCTTATGATGGAAAGTAATGCAGACATGAAACACGACGTGCTGGGCAAATGGGGCGAGGCCTATGCCTTGCAATACCTCTTGGGAATAGGTTATGGCCTCCACGCGCGCAATTATAAATTCAACCGGATGGAAATCGATTTAGTCATGACGAACGGTCAAAATTTAGTGATAGTGGAGGTCAAGACGCGCCATAGTGCTGAGCTCGGGGAGCCCTGGCGCGCAGTTAATTTAGCCAAGCAAAAGCAAATTATTCGGGTGGCCAACTATTATACCAAGGCAGTTGAATGGCCACATGAAGTACGTTTTGATGTAGTGTCAATTGTACACAACAGCAACCATACTGACCTCACGCATATTATCGATGCGTTTAGCCCCAAACCTTAAGTTTAGATGTGCAGCGCGCGGTCAGCGGTGGCTGCAAGCGCAGCTTCTTTCACAGCTTCAGAATAGGTTGGGTGTCCGTGGCAAATGCGCGCGATGTCTTCGGCAGATGCGCGGTATTCCATTGCGGTAACTGCTTCCATAATGAGGTCAGCAGCACGAGGTGCAATCATGTGTACGCCCAAGATTTCGTCGGTTTCGGCGTCGGCCAAAATTTTAACAAAACCACTGGTGTCCATGCTTGCGCGCGCACGTCCTAATGCTTTAATAGGGAAAGACCCCGCTTTGTAGGCGCGCCCTGCGGCTTTGAGTTCTTCTTCAGTTTGCCCAACGGCTGCAATTTCTGGCCATGTATAAACTACTCCAGGAATCAAATTATAGTTGATGTGCGGTTGCTGACCAGCAATTTGCTCGGCAACAAAAACACCTTCTTCTTCGGCTTTGTGGGCGAGCATTGCTCCACGAACAACATCTCCGATGGCATAAATGTGTGGCGCAGCAGTTTGCAAGTGTTCATTGACTTCTACTTGGCCGCGCTGATTGATCTGCAGGCCAGCTTTATCTAGGTTAAGGCCTTCTGTAAAGGCTTTACGCCCTACTGCAACGAGGCAGTAGTCTGCTTCTAGGGTCACTTGTTCGCCTTTTTTGTTTTCGGCAGTGAGCACAACTTGTTTGCCGTTGTTCACAACACCGAGTACTTTATGCTCCATATGGAATTTAAAGCCTTCTTTTTTGAGGATTTTGGTGAATTCTTTGCCAATTCCGGCGTCCATAGTTGGCAAAATGCTTGGTGCAAACTCGACGACTTCAACAGTGGCGCCCAAACGCGCATAAACTGAGCCTAGTTCAAGTCCAATGACACCGCCGCCAATGACCAACATTTTTTTAGGAATCTCGCTGAGATTGAGGGCTTCTGTAGAGGTAATGATGCGTTTTTTGTCTGGTTCCATGCCTGGAAAGTAGTTGGGCTTGCTTCCGGTGGCAATGATGATGTTTTTGCCGCTGAGTTGGGTGGTTTGCTCTCCTTTGACTTCAACGGTATGGGCGTCAATAAAGCTACCAACACCGTGGTAAACAGTAATTTTATTTTTGTCCATGAGGTATTTCACTCCTGCACAAGTTTGCGAGACGACTTCATTTTTTCTTGCGATCATTTGAGCGAGGTTGGCTTTGAGACCTTTCACTTCGATACCGTGGGCAGAAAAATTGTGCTGCGCATTGTAAAAATGTTCAGATGAATCGAGTAGGGCTTTGGAAGGAATACAGCCCACATTGAGGCAAGTTCCGCCGAGGGTATTGTATTTTTCTATCAAAGCTGTTTTCAGGCCGAGTTGCGCACAACGCAAGGCTGAAACGTATCCGCCGGGTCCTGATCCTATTACTACCACATCAAAAGTTTCCATCTGTACATTTTTTTACAAATTTACAGTTTGTGCACGAACAACCAAAGCCTTAATTTTGCGTTGTAACGTTGTGCACAAGATAAAAACACTCTTCTTCTCCATTTTTCTACTGCTGTCTGGGTGGTGCAGTGCTTCGCATATCATAGGTGGCGATATCTACTACGACTACCTTGGCAACAATCAATACCGCTTTTTTATTACTCTTTATCGCGATTGCGCTTCTACCGGAGCACAATTTGACAACCCACTATACCTTTCTGTTTTTACGCAGGGAAATAACCATTACCAAACCGTTCAGGTGCCATTTCCGGGCTCTGTGGTCTTGCCAATCAATTTCAATAATCCTTGCGCAACCCAACCCACAGGAATCTGTGTAGAGCGCGCTATTTATCAAGTGGTTTTAACGCTTCCACCTATACCAGGTGGCTACACCGTCTCTTACCAGCGTTGTTGTAGGGGGCCGAACATCACCAATCTGCAGTTTCCAGATGACACCGGACTTACGTTGGTTGCTCAAATACCGGGTTCCAATACAGGTGCTAGTAACAACAGTAGCCCACGCTTTACCAATTACCCTCCCGTATTGCTATGCAACAACGACCAGCTCGTATTTGACCACGTTGCCACTGACCCAGACGGCGATCAACTCGTTTATTCATTAGTAACGCCATTTGCAGGTGCAAATTCTGGTAATCCGCAACCCTTACAAATGCCACCGCCACCTTATTTTCCGGTCACCTGGCAGCCCAACTTCAATGCGACGATGCCTTTAGGCCCAGGATCCTCGACCATCATTCATCCGAGTACTGGCCTACTCACCGTTAATCCGAATCTGATAGGGTTGTTTGTGGTGGGCGTAAGGGTGCAAGAATACCGCAATGGACAACTCATTGGTGAAACCATTCGCGACTTCTTGTTCCGTGTATTTGATTGCAATATCCAATTGGCTGCTATCTTACCTCAGCAACCGCAATTACCTAATTTCAGCGGCTATTGTTCGGGCTTAACTGTTCAGTTTGACAACCAATCTTTTGGCGGCACCAACTATTCTTGGGACTTTGGTGTACCCGGCACAACTGCCGATGTCAGTAACCTCTACGAACCAACTTATACCTACCCGAGTTCGGGAACCTATACTGCTCAAGTCATTGTCAATCCTGGGCAAAACTGTACCGATACCGCTTACATCGAAATCATTGTCAATGAACCACTAGAGCTTGAATGGCAAGCACAAGATTCTTTGTGTTTAACAGATAATTCCTTCGATTTTACGGCCTTGATTTCGGACCCTAACGCCACACTTACTTGGTCTTTCCCTCCAAGTGCTTCAACTGCACAAGCAAATGGCTTTACGGTGCCAAATGTGGTGTTTGACACCGCTGGTTTTCATTCTATTCTACTCGAGGCGAGCTCAGCATTTTGCCAACTATCGTATTTAGATTCAATTTTTATTTTTGGCGAGCCTACAGCGGGCATTGTGGTGCCGCCTCAAGTGGAGTGCTTGGGTTACACCATCCAATTTGGCAATAATTCTCAAAATAGCATCCAATATGCCTGGGATTTTGGCAATGGTCAGACCAGTACGCAAATCCTACCTACCGCAACCTTTCCCGGCCCCGGCATTTATCCTGTTTCTCTTATTGCAGGCTCTTCGCCAACTTGCTTGGATACAATTTTAGTCAATGTCCCTATTGGCGAGCCAATTGTCTTAAGTATGAGCAACTCAGACTCGCTATGTATCGATGATTTATTTTCTTTCGACGCTCAGGTCTCTGGCCCCATTGGAACCAACTATTGGTGGGATTTCGGCCCTAATGCCAACCCTTCTACGAGTACGCAACTTACCGGCAACAATGTGTTATTTGATCAGAACGGCAACCAACAAGTAATGCTCATAGGCCAAAATCCTTTGTGTACAGACACTCTGGTTGAACTAGTTCGTGTTTTTGGCCATCCGACCATCAATTTTATGTTTCTCAATTCGCTGCAATGTGCACCGTCTCAAGCGCAATTTGTGAATTTGAGCCAAAGTGAAGTGCCCACCACTTATTTATGGGATCTTGGCGACGGTACGCAAGTACAAGCCACAAATGTGCTACATACCTACAGCCAACCAGGTAATTACACTGTTACCCTTACACTTATTGAGCAATTTGGGTGTTTGGACACCTTATTCATGGCGCAGCAAGATGTTGTAACAGTGCATCCTTCTCCACAAGCCGGCTTTGCAATTAGCCCTGACAAGGTAGATGTTTGTCAAAACGAGGCTGTGTTTACCGATTTATCAGTAGATGCAGTTACCTATCAGTATTTTGTAGAAGATTACGCTTTTCAATACACTACGGCCAATTTTGTACATGCTTACCAATCGGGCGGTACAGATTATCCTTATCAGGTGGTTTCCAATGCATTCGGTTGCACAGATACCGCCTATTCAAGTATAGAAGTTGAGCCGTTTAGTATCTATGCGCCAAATAGTTTTATTCCAGATGCAAATGGCCGCAACGATATTTTTAAAGTTGTGACTGATTTTGATGTGAGCGATTGGTCTTTAGAAATTTTCAACCGTTGGGGTGAGCGTGTATTTGTGAGTCAAAATGCCAACGAAGGCTGGGATGGCACCTATAACGGTTTTGATTGCCAAGATGGTTTGTATAATTACGTGCTCAAATTCAGACCCTGTCATGAGCCGTACATACGCAGGCAACGCGAGGGTGTGGTGCATTTATTGCGATAAAAGCGCTTAAGAATTGCGCAAAACAAAATTTTGACCTAAATAAACCTTCCGAACCTGCTCGTCTGCAGCTAATTCCTTAGCGGTACCCGATTTCAAGATCTTTCCTTCAAAAAGCAAGTAAGCTCTATCTGTTATGGAAAGAGTTTCTTGAACGTTGTGGTCGGTAATTAATATGCCGATGTTGCGTTTTTTAAGATCCGAAATAATGGCTTGGATGTCTTCTACGGCAATGGGGTCAACTCCGGCAAAGGGTTCGTCCAGGAGTACAAAC
>CANHSA010000001.1 GCA_947463345.1 Flavobacteriales bacterium | reverse complement strand
GCAAATGCCCACAGGATTTTAAGTCCGGCGTGTCTACCGATTCCACCACTCGAGCTCAAAAGAGCGAGAAACGGGATTCGAACCCGCGACCCCGACCTTGGCAAGGTCGTGCTCTACCAACTGAGCTATTCTCGCTTGAAACTCCCATTATTGCGCTGCCGTTGCTTTGCTAGGGGCGACAAAGTTAATTATTTTTTTAATTTTTCAAAATACAAAATCAATTTTCCTTGCGATTTTTTAAAGAAAAATACATCCAGGTCAGCGGCAAGAGTAATGAATAGTTGTAATAAAGGTCTTCAAAAGGAATGCTGATCATGCGCCATCCAATGATGTGTTTTGCACTGTACCAGACAATAGGAGCTTCTGTAGCTGCTCCGGTGAGGATGCCGTTGACGATAAAAAATGGAATGAGGCAAAGTAAATAGGCCCACATGAAATCTTGGTACCAATGTTTATTTCTCAAAAGTATCGTTAGCCCGGCACTTAAAAAGGTTGCTAAAAAGGTATAATAATTGTTGCTATATAATAAGATCCAAATAATGGAGGTAGTAAGAAATACAAACCCGAAATACGGTGCAATCCGCTTTTGATTTCTATTTGGAAAGTAAGCTTGAATGACTTTCAAAATGAAAATGAAGTTGTAAGGGATCACGATAAAAAACAACACCTCTTCAAGTGGAAGGTGCCCTAAATAAATCTTCAATAGGTAATTGGGATTGAAGCCCCATACGCCCCATTGGGTAAATAATTCATCCCAGATCAGAAAGGGTACAGCAACAGCTAGCGTTGCAATGAAAACAAAACGCCATTCTTTAAAAAACGCAACCTTTTTATCAAAGCTGAGTGCAAAAGGTCCGGCAAAAGAAAGCAAGATGACCCAAGCGTATAGACTCATGCGTTTTGTTGTTTTTTAAATTGCTTAGCGCTCTCGATATAAAAACGAATTGGCACGAGAAGCATACCGAAACACTCGCCATGGGCTTTACCCAAATGTTTGTGGTGCATTTTGTGTGCTCTGCGGATGGCATAAAAATAAGGATGCTCGATGTCGCGTAGCCATTTAAAGCGGCGGTGGATATAGACGTCGTGGATCAGAAAATAAGCCAAACCGTATGCGGCTATGCCAAAGCCAATCCAAACAGGGAGGTAGTTTTGGTTCATGAGGCCGAGCATGATACACAACCAAGACGGAATGGCATAAATCAAAAAGAACACGTCGTTTTTCTCGAAGAAGCCTGGCTCTACCTGATGATGATCTTTATGAAAATACCACATAATGCCATGCATGACATATTTGTGCGTAGCCCAAGCCATAAATTCCATTCCGAAAAAAGTAGCAAGTGTAACTACCGGACCCCACCAAGTCATAAGCGAAAATTTAAAAAAGTAAAGAAAATCGTCATGTAGATAAACAACGACACCGCCACATTGTTTGCCTCATTGAGGCGCCATTTGCGGAATACAAATTGTAAAAAAACTGCAGTGACAAACCAACATACATAATTATAGACCGGTATAATGCCGTCTTTCCAGTACCAAAAACCGAGCTTGACAGCAACAGGTTCCATTAAGAAATCCAGGAAAACCATTAAGGTTGCCGCGGCAAGCACTTCCATCCAAAAGTTCAATTTGAGTGTGGAAAGGAGTGAAGCGCTCACAATGCTGAGCATTGCCCAATTGATGCCAATAATGAGTGGTACACCTAAGAGTTTTGGTCCTAAAACCCTGCCGTATTGGTAGTCCCCGAATAAATAACCCGTATGCACGCCAATCCATTCAACCAACATGCCGGTTGCAAATGCTATGCCGATGAAAAGCCAAAAGGTGGTCGAGTGTTTTTTTCTTCCTAATAAGAGAATACCAAAAGAAAGCAATAAATGAAAGAAGGACAAGCCCACAAAGAAAGCTTTGTAGGGCCCTAGAGACATACCAACAATACCAACAAGGTAAAAGATACCGATGAAAATGATCAGTTTTCGACTCAAGGCTCGATGTTTTTTTCAATAAAAGCTTGCCCGGCAATCATGTTCTGAATGATGTCTGCTAAGGGCGTATATTTAAATGACAATTGTTGTTCGATTTTGTTGCGGTTGTAGCGCAAGACTTCATGCGAAGAACGCGCTGTTTCTATGGTGAGGCCCTCGCGTTTACCTGTGATATGGCACCAAAGTTCGTGAACAGCTGCAAAAAGCAGTGTAAGTGCTCTGGGCGCAGCAATACTAGGCGCTTTGCGCCCGAGCTGCTGCGCAAATGCGCCAAATAAGTCTCTAAAAGTTTGTTGTGGCCCAACTACTAAGAAGCGTTCTGCATGAATATTTTGTTCAATGAGCTCCACCATTGCCCACGCTACGTCTCGGGCGTCTACAACGGCGTTGGCGCCACTCGTGTAAAAGCGCAAGCCCTTTTGCGCTGTAAGGAGCATTTGCAAAGACGGACTACCAGGGGCAGCAGGGCCTAAAATGACACATGGGTTCACAATGACGGCGCGCAATCCTTCTTCAATACCTCGCCAAACTTCCTTTTCAGCCATGCGTTTGGAAACGCCGTATCCGCTGTGTTGCCCGCCTTCGTCCCATTTAGACTTTTCACTAACGAGCGCTTCTTTGCCCCCAATAGAAGCAGTAGAACTCACGTGGCAAAAGTGTCGGACACCCATTGCATTGGCAAGATCGACTAAATTGGCAGTTACGTAACGGTTTTGTTGAATGCAGGCTTCAAAATCTGCTTTAAAAAATGAAACAAGTGCTGCACAATGATAAATATTTGTGCTGCCCTGAACAAGATGCTTTAAGTCATCTATGTCGAGAAGGTCAGCTTTTACCCATTCGATGAGCGCCCATTTTTCAGCTGCATTTTCTTTCAAATAGTAATCAAACAGCGCTTGTACGGCAGCAATTTTTTGTTCGTTGCGATACGCTGCCCGAACCGGCATATTGCGTTTGCTTAACTCAATTAAGACATGACTTCCGAGAAGTCCGGTGGCACCAGTTACTAAATTCACAGCCTAAAGCTAGGGATTACTTTTGATAGAAAGCCGCAAGTGCGGCTTTGATTTGTTCGGCGGCAAATGCCAACTGCGCATCGGTATGGGCCGATGAAACAAAGCCGACCTCGTAACCACTAGGCCCGAAATAGACACCAACATTTAATAGATAGTGGTGCATAAAATTAAAAGCGGTCATGTCGCCGTCAATTTGATCGGCAGCAGTGATGCGTTTTTTGCCGTTAAATGAGAACCAAAAAACAGAACCCACACAGACAAGTTCCATAGGATACTGCTGGGCAAGGGCAAAGCTATTGATGCTATCCACAAATTGTTGGGTGCGCTGCGCTTGATTGATATAAAAATCATCTGCTGCACAAAGTTCGAGCTGGGCTAGCCCAGCCGCCATAGCTACTGGGTTTCCAGAAAGTGTGCCTGCTTGGTAAACCGGCCCTTCAGGCGAAACATTCGCCATGATTTCTTTTTTGGCGCCGTAGGCGCCAACAGGCAAGCCACCACCAATAATTTTACCATAGGTAACGATGTCTGGTGTAATACCAAAAAGCTCAGCTGCGCCACCAAAGGCAACCCTGAAGCCAGAAATGACTTCATCAAAAATGAGTAGCACACCGTACTTTGTACAGAGGGAGCGCAATAGATTTAAAAAGGATTTGTCTTGCAATAGCAGGCCATTGTTGGCGGGTATTGGCTCAATAATTACAGCGGCAAGATCTTGATGTTGGGTTTCAAAACATTGGGTTAATGCTTCGGCATCATTGAGTGGCAAAACAAGTGTTTCGTTGGCAAAGGATTCAGGAACACCAGCACTGGATGAGGTTCCAAAAGTAACCAAGCCACTACCTGCTTTTACCAAAAGCGCATCGACATGCCCGTGGTAACAACCTTCAAATTTGAGGATTTTATTTTTTCCTGTGGCTCCTCGCGCCAAACGCAATGCGCTCATGACGGCCTCGGTACCAGAACTTGTGAACCGAATTTTATCGATAAAGGGTAGTCTTTTCAGCATGAAGGCTGCGAGCTCGTTTTCTTTGCGCGTAGGCGCGCCGAAACTAGCGCCATTTTGTAACGCCCCTACAATTTTTTCAAATACATGTGGGTGATTATGCCCATGAATCAGTGGCCCCCAGCTGCAGCAAAAGTCAATAAACTCATTGCCGTCTTCGTCCCAAATTTGAGCTCCATTTCCTTTTGCAATAAAAAGCGGAGTGCCCCCAACAGATTTAAAAGCGCGTACTGGTGAATTGACACCGCCAGGAAAATATCCTTTTGCTGCTTCGAATAATTCTGCTGAATGGCTGCGGTCGATAGGAGAGGGAGTCTTCATTCTTGTGTATATTTGTGGCCATAAAGTTACGAATAAAGCTGCGCATATGAAATTTGAAAATAGCCTAAACTTCGCCCAAGAATTAGATCAACAAGACCCTTTGGCGGCCTTTCGTTCGCGCTTTCATTTTCCAACCTTTCATAATGAAAACCCAGTCTATTTCACTGGGAACTCCTTAGGGCTTCAGCCAAAAACGGCCGCAACCTATATCCAAGAAGAACTGAATGCTTGGGCAAATTTTGGTGTAGAAGGGCATTTTTTAGCCAAAAGACCTTGGTTTTCTTACCATGAAAACCTGACCAACATGGCGGCAAAGGTAGTGGGTGCATTGCCAATTGAGGTAGTGATTACCCATTCCCTGACGACCAACCTACACTTACTAATGGTCTCATTTTACAGACCCTCTGGTAAGCGTGTTAAAATTCTATGTGAAGAAAAAGCCTTTCCGAGCGATCAATACGCATTAGCATCTCAAGTAGCTTTTCATGGCTTGCCTGCCGATACTTTAGTAGAAGTAGGGCCAAGACCCGGAGAACACTTAATTAGAGAAGAAGACATCCTTCAGAAGATAGCCGAACTTGGCGATGAGCTTGCGCTGGTCATGATCGGCGGGGTCAATTATTACACTGGGCAATATTTCAACCTGCAAAAAATTACCGCTGCGGGCCATGCCGTTGGAGCTATTGTAGGTTTTGATTTAGCGCACGCTGCGGGCAATGTAAACCTCGAGCTTCATGATTGGAATGTCGATTTTGCTGCTTGGTGTGGTTATAAATACTTGAATTCTTCTCCTGGCGGTGTTTCTGGCCTATTTGTGCACGAACGCCATGCACACAACAAATCTTTACCTCGTTTCGCAGGATGGTGGGGTCACAACAAAGAAGTGCGTTTTCAGATGGAGCCAGGCTTTGACCCAATTCCGGGCGCAGAAGGCTGGCAATTAAGCAATGCACCAGTTTTAGGTATGGCCGCACATTTAGCTTCGCTTGAAATATTTGAAGAGGCCGGCATGGAGCGCATTGCACAAAAACGCAACCAACTTACCGCGTTTCTTGCTTTCTTAATTGAAGATGTTTCGGAGCGCAATCAAGAAAAGTGCTCGTTTGAAATCATTACACCCAAAAATCCAAGCGAACGAGGCGCACAACTTTCGATTTTAGCAAAAGGTCAAGGCAAACAATTGTTCGATCGCTTAACTGACTTAGGGGTCATTGCAGACTGGAGAGAGCCAAATGTCATCCGCATTGCTCCCGCACCGCTTTATAATTCTTATGAGGATTGTTTTCGATTTGCGCAATATTTAGAGCGCGCTATTTTGTAACACCCGTTATGTACGCATCTAGGTCTGGCGCAAAGTGCTTAATTTCTAATGCCCGCACTTTTTGCTCGATTTCAGCCGCATTGTCATTTGGCATTATGGCTACTGCATGCTGAAAAAGGAGTTTCCCTTTGTCGAATTCTTCGTTGACGAGGTGAATACTGATACCACTAAAAGCTTCTTTGGCGGCACTTACCGCAAGATGCACATGCTGACCATACATGCCTGCGCCACCATAATTTGGAAGCAGCGCTGGGTGAATATTGATCATGCGTTCTGGAAAAGCGGAGATGAGCTCAGCGGGCACCTTTTTAAGAAAACCAGCTAAAACCACCCAATTCGCATTTAATTCTTGACTGATTTGAAGGTAGGTTGTAAAATCTTTTCCTTGTAAGTTGTGAAATGGAAGTTGTCGCTGCGAACAAAATTGTTCCATTTCTAAATTGGCTTTACTTGAGAGCACACCAACGACCTTAACTCGTTCATTTCCTTTGAAATAACGAATAATTTGACGCGCATTGCTTCCGCCACCAGAAATAAAGAGAATTAATTGTGCCTGCATTTCGGCTACAAAGTTAAGCATAGTGTAGGATTCCTCCGCTTTAAGACAAGAAGTGTTGATAAATTAAATGGGCATAAGTTTTGTTTATTGGGCGATAGTTTTTTTCTTTGCAAGCTGAAACCTTTAAAATTTAAAAAATGTCTGATATCAAAGCTAAAGTTATCGCGATCATCGTAGATAAACTGAATGTTGAAGAAAGTGAAGTAACTAACGAAGCTAGCTTCACCAATGACTTGGGTGCCGATTCACTTGACACTGTTGAGTTAATCATGGAATTCGAGAAACAATTCAACATTTCTATTCCAGACGATAAAGCAGAAGGTATCCAAACAGTTGGTGACGCTGTTGCTTACATCGAAGCAAACGTTTAACATTTCCCACTAATTCTTTAGTTTACGGGTATGCAATTAAAAAGAGTTGTTGTAACAGGTCTGGGTGCACTAACGCCAATTGGCAACACAGTACAAGAGTACTGGGATGCCCTAATGGCGGGTAAAAGTGGCGCAGCACCAATTAAACAATTTAATGCCTCTCTTTTCAAGACGCAATTTGCATGTGAACTCAAAGATTTCAATGTGGAAGACCACATCGACAAAAAGGAAGCTCGCAAGCTTGATCAATTTTCGCAGTATGCCATAGTTACCGCTACGGAAGCTATGGCAGATGCTGCCTTGCTTGAGGCTAACCCAAACCTCGATCGCATCGGCGTCATTTGGGGTTCTGGTGTTGGTGGTCTAAAAACATTCCAAGAAGAAGCCAGAGAATATTTTAGCGGCGACGGAACTCCTCGCTTTAATCCATTCTTTATTCCCAAAATGATTGCAGACATTGCAGCGGGTCATATCTCTATTAAATATGGCTTGCGCGGTCCAAACTACGTTTGTGTGTCTGCTTGTGCATCTGCAACCAATGCCATCATCGATGCATTTAACCTCATTCGTTTAGGCAAGGCCGACGCCATCGTTACCGGTGGTTCAGAAGCAGGTGTCAACGAAATGGGCATGGGCGGATTCAACGCTTTAAAGGCGCTTTCTACCCGAAACGATTCTCCCGAAACCGCTTCTCGTCCCTTCGACCTCGATCGCGACGGTTTTGTACTCGGCGAAGGATCTGGCTGTCTTATTCTCGAAGAATACGAACACGCCATTAAACGCGGTGCAAAAATTTACGCTGAGGTGATCGGCGGCGGTATGTCAGGCGATGCCTACCATATGACCGCACCGCACCCAGAAGGCTTAGGAGCCCGCAACACCATGCTTGCAGCCCTAGAAGACGCAGAAATCGATCCATCAGAAATCGACTACGTCAACGTACACGGAACCTCTACCCCACTTGGCGATATTGCCGAAGTAAAGGCCATCCAACACGTATTTGGCGCGCACGCATACAACCTGAACATCAGCTCCACTAAATCCATGACAGGCCACCTACTAGGTGCAGCCGGCGCCATCGAAGCTGTGGCTTGCGTACTAGCTGTTCAAAACGACATGGTTCCACCAACCATCAATCACTTTACCGACGATCCCGAACTTGACCCTAAGCTCAATTTCACTTTCCACAAACCACAGGCGCGCACGGTCAATATTGCTTTGTCCAATACCTTTGGCTTTGGAGGTCACAACACCTCCATCATTGTAAAGAAATTTAAAGCTTAAGTTGCTCAAAATCCCACTCTTCAATAAGAAAAAAACAAACGAAGAGCTGAAAGTTATTCGCTTTGTTTTAGCTGAGTTTGGCTACAAGCCACAAAAAGCAGCCTATTTTATTCAAGCTTTAACCCACAAAAGTTCGCTTACTGACCACGAACAATTAGCTGCCAACGAACGTCTCGAGTTTTTAGGTGATTCTATTTTAGACGCAGTTGTTGCTTCTTTTGTCTATGAAAAGTATCCTGAAATTGACGAAGGACAACTTACCAAAATCAAGTCCCGAATTGTAAACCGCAAGTCGCTCTCTGCTATTGGCGAGCGCATGGGCATCAGAAAGCACCTCATTTATAGCCAAGGACGAAGCATCAATCTTGCGGGCCTAGAAGGGAATGCATTTGAAGCTTTGATCGGCGCCATTTATCTGGATGGCGGCTTCGATAAAACACAGCGTGTGCTGAAAAACACGGTTTTTAGAAAACACCTCAACCTCAATAAATTGTTAGAAGAAGAACTTGACTTTAAGTCCGCTCTTTTTATATGGTGTCAGCGCAAGAAATTGGCTTTGGAATTCTTGCTTTCGGATGAGCAGTTTATTGAAGGAAAGGCCGTCTATGAAATGACCGTAAACATCAATAGAACGGCATATGGTAAAGGCAAAGGACATTCAAAGAAAGAAGCGGAGCAAGCCGCCGCAAAAGAAACCTTGGGTTTAATGGGAGAAATTTAAAGCAGTATCTGATTTTATAAAATTTGTAGTACATTTGCCTTATAAAAGAACGACACATGACTTGGACAGACTTCGTATACAAAATTGGTGATGCATTTCAATGGGCTTTTGGCTTTTTTGAATTCGTCCAAAACTACTTCAACACAGCATTGGTTTTATTAGGTTTCTTTGGTTTTTATTACTGGATGACAACACAAAAACGCCTCAGTGCCAAATCTAATGTCCCTGTCGATATCAAAGAAAACGAAGGTTGGTACAAAAAAGAAGGCCAGCAATTGAAATAATCCTTAACTACTCATTTCACATGAGTTTTAGATAGTTCATTCAAACAAAAAGGGCGGTCAATGACCGCCCTTTTTTATGATAGATTTATGAGACTTATTTGTCAGCAGTAAGAGAGGCACTTAAAAACTCGCGGTTCATGCGCGCGATATTTTCTAAAGAAATGCCTTTCGGACATTCTACTTCACAAGCGCCAGTGTTGGTACAGTTTCCGAATCCTTCTTCGTCCATTTGACGAACCATATTCATGACGCGGTCTTTTGCTTCCACTTTTCCTTGTGGTAAAAGCGCATATTGTGAAACCTTCGCTCCAACGAAAAGCATAGCCGAACCGTTTTTACAAGTCGCAACACAAGCACCACAACCAATACACGCAGCAGCTTCAAAAGCTTTGTCTGCATCGGCTTTAGGAATAGGAAGGGCATTAGCATCCATAGTGCGTCCGGAAGTGTTCACAGAGACGAATCCGCCGGCTTGTTGAATGCGATCAAAAGCAGAGCGATCCACAACAAGATCCTTTACAATAGGGAATGCACGAGATCTCCATGGCTCGACATAGATGGTGTCACCGTCGTTGAAGCTGCGCATATGAAGCTGACATGTGGTGGTGCCGGTTTCGGGTCCGTGTGCGCGTCCGTTGATGTACAAAGAACACATCCCGCAAATTCCTTCACGGCAGTCGTGGTCAAAAGCTACTGGTGCTTGTTGTTCGTTGATGAGTTGCTCGTTGAGTTGGTCGAGCATTTCTAAAAAGGAACTATCTGTGGACACTTTATCAAGGCTGTAGGTTTCAATACCACCTTTAGCGTTGGTATTTTTTTGTCTCCAGATTTTGAGTGTAATATTGATAAATTTTGAAGCCATATCTACTTATTTATAGTTGCGTGCTGCAATTTTGATGAACTCGTAATTGAGTGCTTCTTTGTGAAGCGCTGCTGTCTTTGCATCGCCATCTTGGTATTCCCAAGCGGCAACATATTTAAAGTTTTCGTCGTCGCGGAGTGTTTCGCCTTCGCTGTCTTGGTATTCTTCGCGGAAGTGACCACCACAAGACTCTAAGCGATGTAAGGCATCTACGGCCATTAATTGACCTAACTCGATGAAGTCGGCAACACGCATCGCTTTCTCAAGTTCTGTATTCATTTCGTTGGCATCGCCAGGTACGAATACATCTTTGTAGAATTCTTCGCGTAAAGCACCAATTTCTTCGATTGCGGTTTGAAGACCTTCTTCATTACGAGCCATACCCACTTTATTCCACATAATAAGCCCGAGACGTTTATGGAAGTGATCTACTGACTTGCTTCCTTTGTTCTGAAGGAAACCATCGATGCTTGTTTTGACAGCTGTTTCTGCTGCTTCAAATTCCGGACTATCGGTCGGAATACTACCTGTGCGGATATCGTTTGCGAGATAGTTGGAAATGGTATACGGTAAAACGAAATAGCCATCGGCCAAACCTTGCATAAGGGCAGAAGCACCTAAGCGGTTGGCACCGTGGTCAGAGAAGTTGGCTTCTCCGGTCACGAAGCATCCTTCTATGCTACTTTGAAGGTTGTAGTCTACCCAAACGCCACCCATTGTGTAGTGAACTGCTGGATAAATCTTCATTGGTGTTTCGTATGGATTGTCGTCGGTAATTTTTTGGTACATCTGGAAAAGGTTACCGTACTTTTCTTCAATCCACTTTTTGCCCAAGGCTAAGATTTTTTCTTCGGTTGGGTTGTGGTCTCCTAAAGCAAAAGCAGACTGACGTCCTTTGCTGCGAATTTCGGTTGCAAAATCTAAGTAAACGCCTTCATTGGTATCGTTGGCTTCTATTCCGTAACCTGCATCACATCTTTCTTTGGCAGCTCTTGACGCAACGTCGCGAGGCACGAGGTTACCAAATGCTGGGTAGCGTCTTTCTAAGAAGTAATCGCGGTCTTCTTCGGCAATTTGAGTTGGTTTCAAGCGTCCTTCGCGAATGGCTTCGGCGTCCTCTTTTTTCATAGGAACCCAAATGCGTCCAGAATTGCGCAAAGACTCAGACATAAGCGTAAGCTTTGACTGGTTGGTACCGTGTACAGGAATACAAGTTGGGTGAATTTGAACAAAACAAGGGTTTGCAAAGTGCGCTCCTTTTTTGTGAACTTTCCAAGCTGCAGATACATTGCTGCCCATAGCGTTGGTTGACAAGAAGTATACGTTTCCGTAGCCTCCAGATGCAATGACAACTGCGTGTGCAGAATGACGCTCGAGTTCGCCGGTAACGAGGTTTCTTGCGATGATACCACGCGCTTTGCCATCGACTTTAACGAGGTCCATCATTTCGTGGCGGTGGTACATTTTGACACGACCAAGACCGATTTGACGAGAAAGCGCAGAATAAGCACCTAATAAAAGTTGTTGACCGGTTTGGCCAGCAGCGTAGAATGTGCGTTGTACTTGTGTTCCACCAAACGAACGATTGTCTAAGAGACCTCCGTATTCGCGGGCAAAAGGAACGCCTTGTGCCACACATTGGTCGATGATGTTCCCAGAGACCTCGGCCAAACGATAAACGTTTGCTTCGCGTGCACGGTAGTCGCCTCCTTTAATGGTGTCGTAAAAAAGACGGTAAACGGAGTCGCCGTCGTTTTGGTAGTTTTTGGCTGCGTTGATACCACCTTGAGCTGCAATGGAGTGTGCTCTTCTTGGTGAATCTTGGAAACAAAACGCTTTCACGTTGTAGCCCATTTCACCTAAAGAAGCAGCAGCAGCGGCTCCTGCCAAACCTGTACCAACAACAATGATGTCGATTTTGGGACGGTTGTTAGGAGCAACCAAGTTCATGTGGTTTTTGTGATTGGTCCACTTTTCTGAGATTGGACCGTCCGGAATGCGCGAATTTAATGTTGACATAGCCTAATTCCTAGAGGTTGTAAATAATAATGGGAATGATCGCAAACAATAACGGAACAATGACAGCAAAGCCAGTTCCGATGATTTTGATCAGCGGGGTGTATTTTGGATGATTGATGCCCAGAGATTGGAAAGCACTTTGGAACCCATGTAAAAGGTGGTAGGCCAAAACAATCATTGAGATCACGTAAAACAATACGGCAAAAAGCGCCCCTTCATTTTTGCTTTTATTGAAAAAGTCCATGACAAGACCGTGAAGGTCGCGGTAGCCTTCAGCCACTTTTACATTGGTGCCTTTGATGTAGAGGTCAGTTCCTTTCTCTACAATATTTTTACCGTCCTTTGGAATAGGCTGAATACCTGGCACATGGGTGTAGTAGAGTTCTGCATTGGCTGCACCCATCATTGGGTTGTCCATTTCGAGTTTGTAAGTATGAAGCGGAACGTCTTCTTTGATTTTCATTTTCCACCAGAAGTTAGCCATATGTGTTGCCAAAAACACCAAGATGAGCGTTCCTAAAATGGCCATACTGCGGCTTGCTGAACTTGAATTGGCTGCCGGTTTGTTGTAGGCATATGCAACTGGTCGGGCTTTTTTGTTTTGAATGGTAAGTGCAAAACCATCAATGATGTGAATGATGACCGCTGCATAGGTGACATAAGAAAGAATTTTAATAAAGGGATTGTGCCCCATGAAGTAAGCGTATTCATTGAATGCGCGTCGGCCTTCTTCACCGGTTTTGAGAATAAGTTGAAGGTTTCCTAAAAGGTGGCCAACCAAAAACGTACACAGGAAAAGCCCGGTGAGGGCCATAAAGACCTTCTTGCCGATGGAGGATTTAAAAATTACAGAGTTACTCATAAGAATCTTTCATTTGTAGTGGTGCAAATTTAACTGAACAACATTTAATTGTAACAAATGTTGCCAAGATAATCTCTATAAAAAGGCTATTTAGAACGATTATAGATAGTTTAAAGTGCTAGTATTTTCATTGACGTTTAATTCGACGCTTGTGCCAAAAAGCAAGGCTTGATTATCGTCGATATGCCCTGCAGGAAAATCAAAGCAAATTGGAATTTTCCGGTACTTGAAATGATCTAAAATAAGGGCTTCAATTGATTTGCCAAACGGCACATCGGTGTCTTCTAAGTCAGTCATGCCGCCAATCACTAATCCATTGATTTGATCGAGCGCACCACTCTTGCGCAAGGCATGGAGCATGCGGTCAATGTGATAGAGGTGTTCAGCTAAATCTTCAAAAAATAATATGCTTTCTGAGAAGTTGTAGCGTTCAGGCGTAGCCAACATACTGAAAAGAATACTCAGGTTTCCTCCAATCAAAATGCCGCTTGCGCTTCCTAATTTATTGGCGTTGTTTGTGGCTAGTTCAAATGATTTTTTTTGACCAAAAAGCAATTCGTGCAGACGTTGTTTGGCCAACGCACTGTTTTTATCAATGTTCAGTGCCATGGTAGCATGAATACTCTGAAAACCTATAGCTTGAATTTGATGGTGCAACACACAGATATCAGAAAATCCAACTACCCATTTGGGTGCTCTGATAAATTGTGCCCATTGCAAGCCATCTGCAATTTGTATACAACCGTAACCGCCTCGCGCACACCAAATAGCTTTTGCTTCCGGATGGTCGAGTCCTTCTTGTAAGTCGGCCAAGCGTTCGAGTTCAGTTCCCGAAAAATAGTGATGCCTGCTTGTTAAATGTTTACTCCTAATGGCACGAAGGCCTATGCTTTGTAACCATTTTTCAGCAGCGAGCACATAGTTTTCTTCGATGGCTTTGGCCGGCGCACAGAGATATACGATGTCGCCAATTTGTAAAGCGGGAGGGGCAATTAGAGTCATTCTTAAAGGAGTGCGCTTAAGATTTTTAAATCGATAGGGCTCGTAATTTTGATGTTTTCTTCATTGCTCAAGACCAGAAGAGGGCAAATTCCAATTGCCTCCACAACGCTTGCATCGTCGGTAAAACGAGACAGGTAACCTTGTAAGTAGGCTTTTTTGAGCGTTTGCGCATCAAAACACTGTGGGGTGTGCACCAGAAAATACTGAGCTCTGTCTACACTTTCTGAATTTTCAAAAACACCCTTACGAAGAGAATCTTTTAAACCCAACACAGGGACTACTGCAGTTGCTTTATTCAGACCAGCAAAACATCTTTCAATAGTAGCAAGGCTTACTAGTGGCCGCACGCCATCGTGAATAGCAATTTGATCGCCCGTACATTTTTCAAGTGCGTTTTGTATCGAATGAAAGCGTTCGAGGCCGCCGTCAACGAGCTCGTGCGGAATTTGGATGTTGTATTCGGCCAAAATGGTTTGCCAATAACTAAGCCAATCTTTGGGGAGTGTAAGCAGCAACTGAGCAGTTGGATCAAAGGCAAAAAAGCGCTCTAGCGTGTGCAGCAAAACAGGCTTGTCGCCTAGGCGTAAAAATTGCTTGGGAAGTTCGCTTTCCATGCGTTTTCCAATGCCGCCAGCTGTAATGATGATGCTTCTTTTCATCTTGTTTCAAAGATAAGTAAACTAAGCATTCTTAACGGGAAGTAATTTCAACATTCTTGGATATAAATCTATCTTGAATTCGCTTCCTCCAATATACTCACCATCTGTTTCGGCATGCAATATTTGATTTGTGCAATTGAGGTGAATTGGAAATGAAACATTTAAATAATGTGCTTCCGGATGTTGGATCTTCTTCCCTCTCTTTACCTTCATTACATTTTTAACATAATCGAGTAAAGAAACTTTTCCTAATAGCGTGAGCTTCAGCTTTCCATCATTGATTTGAGCGCCGGGATGAATATGTAAACCATCTCCAAAAATACTGCCATTGCAAAATGCAGCCAGTAGTAATTCGCCTGCATATTGGTAGTCCTCTGAATGGATCGTGACTTGGGGTCTTTTATAACTTAAAAACGTCTTGACGATAGCCAAACCATAAGAAAAATTTGGCCCAAAATTCTTACGGAAAGCTTGTAGTTCTAATACCACAGCACCACCAAAACCGATATCGGAAATATTTGCAAAATAGCGCTTCTCCTTTTTAGTTTCAAGCAAGCCAACATCAAAGCGCTCAAAAGAACCCTCTTCTATATGAGCTTGAAAGTTATATTTTTTGTCAAATCCTGCAGATCTGAAAAAATCATTGCCTGTACCATTTGGAATGATACCAAGTACGGGTTGAAATTCGGGATTCGAATGGCTGCAAACGCCATTGATGAGCACATTAAAAGTGCCGTCGCCGCCCACACCAATCAAGTGCGTGCATTCTTGACTTAAGGTATGAATGAAGCGAAGCGCATCTGAAGGATTAACGCTATTAAAAACTTGAAATTGTTGACCAAAAAATTGCTGAAGCTCTGCTAAGATATGTTGATTGCGAGCTGAGATTTTTTTGTTTCCGTTGGTGATGCAGTAGATAAGCGGCATCTGCCAATTTACGCAATAATTTTAGTATTGAATTTGCAAACTGCTCGATTGCTGCCATTTTTGGCCATTGAGCATACCTGTAACAAAATAGATGTAGGTGCCACGCGCTATTTTTTCACCACTCGGGTCGGTGGCGTCCCAACTGAATTCAGGGTTACTACTGCTGAAAACAACATTGTTAGTTTGGTTCAATACGACAATACTGAAGTCTTCAATTTGTTGTTGTTTCCATTCGATTTGGAGGGTTTCGTTTTGGCCGTCGCCATTTGGTGTGAAGATATTTGGCAGGGAAATTCGGTATTGTTTTGGCAAAACTTGTGCCTGAGCTTGGCTGTTGATATTTGTTCTTGGCGCAACGCTTGGCGTGGAGCTTGTGCTAGCGTTGTTCGGGATGTTGGCTGGGATAGAGTGCGGGATCAGTGCTGAAGGTACTACACTTTGGTTTTGCGTAGGGGTAGCATTGGTTTGTAAAACCGGAATATTGAAAACGGTGTCTTCAGTAGGAATATTGACGTTGTTATTTTGCTCCAAAACAACTTGTGTTTCTTCTATACCAATTGTTTCTTTGAAATGGGTATTTGCTGATTTTTGAGCAGGATTAATTTCTTTAGCTTCCTTTTGAAGTTCTTTTGTTTGAGTTGTTTCGGCTTTGGAATTAGCTTGGACTGAAAAATAAACAGCGACGGCAACAACGGAACTAGCCGCCACACCAATAAGTGTTTTAGTTAAAATACTGAGCCCCGCTTTGGCAGTGCTGGCTCCAATTGAAGAAGAAATCGAAGACCACAAAGCAGGGTCTACCGAGACTTGGTGGTCTTGGAGGCCTTTGGCAAAGAGTTCTTTGATGTAGTCTTTTTCGCTCATTTAATCTATGTTTTCAATACGGTCTTTCAAATAGGCCCTAGCGCGCAAGTATTGTGTTTTGGATGTGCTTTCTGAGACGCCGAGTTGTTGGGCAATCTCTTGATGCGAATAGCCTTCAATAGCAAAGAGGTTAAAAACGGTTCGGTAACCATCTGGCAGAGCCTGGACCAATTTGAGGAGGTCATCGGCCATGAGTTTTTCTGCGCTGAAACTATCGGTAGAAAGTTTGTGGCTGACGTCGTCGATAGAGACGTCGGTCATGAGTTTTTTGTCTTTGCGAAGTTGGTCAAGGCAGGTATTGACAGCAATTTTCTTGAGCCAACCTTCAAAAGCACCCTCCGATTTGTAGTTGCCGATATTGGCAAATATTTTAACGAAGGTATCTTGCAAGACGTCTTGTGCACGCATTTGGTCTTTTAAATAACGCAAACACACGACGTAAAGCTTTGGGGCATAGATGTCAAACAACGCTTTTTGAGCCTTCGGACGAGCAGCAACACAATCTTGTATGAGTTCTTGTTCATCCATCACTCCTTAGCCCTGACGTAATATGTTTTGAAAAAGTTGCATGTGCGAAGCAAGATAGTTTATTTCTTTTAATTTCGTGTTTCATCCTAATGTTGATTTAAGTCATGCGATACTATATTTATACACTAGCCATACTTTTTTATGCGCAATTTCTATTAGCACAAAACGCCAAAGACCACCCCCTTATTGTCGACATCCAGCTCAATGATCGCTTGCAAATGCAAGTAAATGCTTCAATCGCAGCGCTTAATAACAAAGCACCCATTACCATATTCAATGGCAAGGAAGTTTATCAGTTGTCCGTAAAAAAACGGATAGGCGACACCATCGTTTATCAATTCCCTGCACAAGATGCAGAATGGAGAGTGGCTTTTGAAAAGGATTTTTCTGAGGCCAGAGGTTGGTGGATCAACTACAATAAAAAAGTTCCGGTTCGCTATCCGATTCACTTGTACATGACGCTTTTAGAAATGTTAGCAAAACCTGATAGTATCTTTCCGGAATTATTCGGTAGATGGAAAGTACTGTTTGAGCCAGGCACGCCAAATGAAGAAGTGTTGGTAGGTGTATTTCAGCAAGAAATGAATGGGCGTATTTTCGGAAGTTTTCTCAGTGAAACCGGCGATTATCGTTATTTGCATGGCTTTGCGGCTAATGGCAAATTACATTTACAGACCTATACCGGTTATTGGGCCTTTGTAGTGGAGGCGGATTTAAATGGCAGCAATGAAATGTCTGGTGTTTTTTATAGTGGCGGCAAGTCAAGGTCCCCTTTTAAAGCGATAAAAGATGAAACTGTTCAATTGCGCGACGAAAGCAGCCTCACTTACTTAATCAAGCGCGACGAGCCTGTATTGTTGAAAGACCTCATCAAAATGAATGGTAGAAAAACAACTATTGATTTAGCTGCAGAAAAACAACTCACCTTGATTCAAATCATGGGAACGTGGTGTCCGAATTGTTTAGATGAAACCAAATTGTTGCAGGAGCTGCAGTCCGAATACGGAAGCAAAGGACTTCGTGTAATGGCCTTAGCCTTTGAAGTGGGTGCTGACACCAAAAAACAAAGAGCTCGTTTGAAGAACTGGATGAAGTCGATGAATGTTAATTATCCGGTTTATTTGGCAGGGACGTCTAGTAAAGATGCAGCTTCGGCAAGATTTCCAATGCTGAATGGCATCATGAGCTTTCCTACAGCGATGTTAGTGGATCAGCAAGGAAAGATTATTGCTATTCATACCGGATTTAGTGGTCCAGCAACTGGAGAAGCTTATACAGACCTTGTTAAAAAATACAAGCAAGAAATTGAAAACGCTTTAGAATAGCAAAGCAGCGTCCTTGAGGATAATTTTATCTACCCATTAAGAACGGATACTTATCGATGTTCTTGAGTGCGATACTCGTGCCGCGCGCTACTGCTCTGAGCGGATCTTCGGCGATGTGTACCGGAAGTTTAGTCTTGGCAGATATACGTTTGTCGAGGCCGCGGAGCATCGAGCCACCACCGGCTAGGTAAATCCCTGTTTTGTATATATCGGCAGATAGTTCAGGCGGGGTCATTTCGAGTGCACTTAAGATAGCCTCCTCAATTTTAGAGATGGTTTTGTCAAGCGCATGCGCCACTTCTTGGTAAGAAACCATGATTTCTTTTGGAATACCGGTCATGAGGTCACGGCCACGTACTGCGAAATCGGCAGGTGGGTTTTCGAGTTCAGGAAGCGCTGCTCCAACTTCAATTTTGATTTGCTCCGCTGTGCGTTCACCAACTAAGATGTTGTGTTGACGACGCATGTATTCTTCGATGTCACTAGTGAAGTCGTCTCCTGCAATGCGAATCGATTTATCACAAACGATACCTCCAAGGGCAATTACGGCAATTTCTGAAGTACCACCACCTATGTCGATGATCATGTTGCCCATAGGCTCTTCGACGTCTATACCAATACCAATTGCGGCAGCCATTGGTTCGTGGATGAGGTAAACTTCTTTAGCGCCAGCGTGTTCAGCGGAATCTTGAACGGCACGCTTTTCAACTTCTGTAATTCCGGATGGTATACAAATAACCATGCGGAGCGTTGGATTAAATAGGCTGCGGCCAGGATTGATCATTTTGATCATGCCTTTGATCATTTGTTCGGCACTTTGGAAGTCGGCAATTACACCATCTTTTAACGGACGAACTGTTTCAATCAGTTTGTGCGTTTTACCATGCATTTGTTGTGCCTTTCGTCCGATTGCCACCACCTTACCCGTTTGGATATCTTTGGCTACAATTGAAGGTTCGTCGACAACAACTTTGTCGTTCCATATAATCAGGGTGTTTGCCGTACCGAGGTCAATGGCGATTTCCTGTGTAAGAAAGTTAAAAAGGCCCATTTTAAGCGCTTATTGGTTTTTGTAATTTCTTCTTATTCGTAGAAGACGTTGAAAGGTTACGTTTGTAGTACACAATTGTGAAAAAGTTTCACTAAATCATTTAATGTTTAAAATGGCGCACTCCAGTAAAGACCATTTTCATTTGGTTTTCATCACAGTATGTAATGGAAAGATCATCTTTGACAGAGCCGCCTGGCTGAATAACCGCATTGATGCCTTCGAGGTGTGCAATTTCGACACAGTCAGGGAAAGGGAAAAATGCATCGCTGGACATTACGGCGCCATTGAGGTCAAAACCAAAGCTTTTCGCCTTGTGAATAGCTTGCTTGAGTGCGTCTACACGAGATGTTTGACCTGTGCCACTAGCGAGGAGTTGTCCGCCTTTTGCCAAAATAATGGTATTGGATTTCGTATGTTTGACTAATTTGTTAGCAAAAAGGAGGTCGTCGATTTCAGCGGCACTTGGCGCTAATTTTGTTTTGACTTCTAGCTGCGCAGCAGTTTCGGATGCTAAATCGGCATCCTGAACAAGGTAGCCATTTAAGGCACTTCTGACAAGTGTTTTTGGTAACTCAACTTCTTTTTGAATCAAGATAATGCGGTTCTTTTTAGACTGCAAGAGCGCTAGGGCATCTTCAGAATAGGCCGGAGCAATAAGTACTTCGCAGAAAAGTTCGTTGACCAAAGTTGCGGTAGAAAGATCTATCTCTTTATTGGCGATGAGGATTCCGCCGAATGCGCTAACTGGGTCGGCAGCTAATGCGTCTTCATAGGCCGCTTTGAGCGTTGGGCGTGTAGCCAACCCGCAAGCGTTGTTGTGTTTTAAGATGGCGAAAGTAGGGCCGTCTTGTTTGTACTCTTGCATGAGGCGAACAGCCGCATCGACATCGAGTAAGTTGTTGTAAGACAGTTCTTTTCCGTGTAATTTGGTAAATAATGCTTCTATATCACCGTAGAAAATACCTTTTTGATGTGGGTTTTCGCCGTAGCGAAGCGGGCTTTGTTTTTCTTCGCTGATTTTAAGATTGGTGCTTTGTCCATTCATAAAGTACTGATGGATCATGGTGTCGTAGTGAGAAGACACATGAAATGCTTCAGCGGCAAACGCATGGCGTTGTTCTAAATTGGTTTGAGCACCTTGAGTGTTGAGGATGTCGAGGAGTTGTGCATATTGCTTAACGCTCGGAATGATTACAACATCGTTGTAGTTTTTAGCTGCTGCACGGATCAAAGAAATACCGCCGATGTCTATTTTTTCAATGATATCTTCATGGTTGGCACCAGATGTTACGGTTTGTTCAAAAGGATAAAGATCGACAATGACTAAGTCAATGGAACCCAATTGATGTTCAGCCATATGAGCTTGATCTGGAGCGAAATCTCTGCGATTTAGAATGCCTCCAAAAATGGCAGGGTGTAAGGTTTTAACGCGACCGCCTAAAATTTCTGGAAATTTGGTAACGTCTTCAACGGCAGTAACTGGAATGCCCATTTCTTGAATAAAAGCAAGTGTGCCTCCGGTAGATAAAATTTCTACTTGTTGCGCATGAAGTTTTTCTACGATTGGGGCAAGGCCATCTTTGTAAAATACTGAAATGAGGGCGCGTTGAATAGGTTTTTGAACTGTCATAATTAGAAGGAAAGTGCAAAGGTAAGGGGTATAATTAAAAAGGCCTGCAATTGCAGGCCTTTTTATTATCAATTGGTAACGAGAAATCTATCCGGAACACATTTAGTTCACTTCGTTCATGAATTTACGTTCCACATACAACCGGCTAGCGCCGCTTCTATCCGGAACACATTTCACAACCATCTGGGTCGTCGAGTGAGCAGGCAATTGCTGCTTGCTGGTCTTCAACGATATTGGCTGCCTTTGGCTCTTCGGTAACCGTTTTGTCAACGGTAAATTTGATCGCATCGGTTGCTGCTTTGGTACGGAGGTAGTACATACCTGTTTTGAGTCCTTTTTCCCAACCGTAGAAGTGCATAGAAGTAAGTTTGCCGAAGTTGGCGTTTTCCATGAAGATGTTGAGAGATTGACTTTGACAGATATAGGCACCGCGGTCAGCAGCTTGTTCGATAATGGCTTTTTGAGAGATTTCCCAGGCAGTTTTATAAAGATCTTTTAAACGTTGAGGGATATCTTGGATATTTTGAATGGATCCGTTTGCCGCCATGATTTTTTGACGCATGTCTTTGTTCCAGAGGCCTTCGCGAACGAGGTCTTTGAGCAAGTGCTTGTTGACGATAATGAATTCGCCTGACAATACACGACGGGTGTAGATGTTAGAGGTGTATGGTTCGAAACACTCGTTGTTGCCGAGGATTTGAGCGGTGGATGCTGTTGGCATTGGCGCGAGTAATAGGGAGTTGCGCACACCGTGTTTTTTCACTTCGCTTTTGAGGATATCCCATTCCCAACGGCTTGTAGGAGTTACTCCCCACATGTCAAATTGGAAAATACCTTTAGACACAGGCGAACCTTTGATGGTTTGGTATGGGCCGTCTACTTTAGCGAGGTCTTTAGAAGCGGTCATGGATGCAAAGTAGATGGTTTCAAATACTTCGCGGTTGAGTGCGCGCGCTTCTTCAGATTCAAACGGCATACCAAGCATAATGAATGCATCGGCTAAACCTTGAACACCTAAACCAATAGGGCGGTGACGCATATTGGAGTTGCGCGCTTCTTCTACTGGATAGAAGTTGTTGTCGATGATGCGGTTAAGGTTGAGCGTTGCTTGATAGGTTACTTCGAAAAGTTTGTCGTGGTCAAATGTGCCTTCTTCGGTAACGAATTTAGGAAGCGCAAGTGAGGCAAGGTTACAAACTGCAACTTCGTCTGGCGCTGTATATTCGATGATTTCGGTACACAAGTTTGAAGACTTGATGGTTCCGAGGTTTTGTTGGTTAGATTTTGAATTGGCAGCATCTTTATAAAGCATGTAAGGCGTGCCGGTTTCAATTTGAGATTCGAGGATTTTGAACCATAAGTCTTGTGCTTTGATGGTTTTGCGTCCTTTTCCTTCTTGCTCGTATTTGGTATAAAGTGCTTCGAATTCTGCGGAGTGCGTATCGGAAAGACCTGGACATTCGTGCGGACACATGAGGGTCCAGTCGCCGTTTTCTTTTACGCGTTTCATGAAGAGGTCTGGAATCCAGAGTGCGTAGAAGAGGTCGCGTGCGCGTTGTTCTTCTTTACCGTGGTTTTTCTTGAGGTCGAGAAAATCAAAGACGTCGGCATGCCAAGGCTCGATGTAGATGGCGAAAGAGCCTTTGCGCTTGCCACCACCTTGGTCAACGTAGCGTGCGGTGTCATTGAAGACGCGAAGCATTGGTACAATGCCGTTAGAGGCGCCGTTTGTGCCTTTGATGTAAGAACCTGTGGCGCGGATGTCGTGGATGGACAAACCAATGCCGCCTGCAGATTGCGAAATTTGTGCACACGACTTAAGGGTGTCATAGATGCCGCTGATGCTGTCTTCTTTCATGGTAAGCAAGAAGCAAGAAGACATTTGTGGTTTCGGCGTGCCAGAATTAAAGAGTGTTGGTGTTGCATGAGTAAACCAACCTTCTGACATCAGGTTATAAGTTTTAATGGCAGATTGGATGTCGTCTTTGTGGATACCAATGGCCACACGCATTAACATTTGTTGTGGACGCTCAACGATTTTGCCATACAAGCGCATGAGGTAAGAGCGCGTTAAGGTTTTGAAACCAAAGTAGTCGTAGCGGAAGTCGCGGTCGTAGATAATGCTGGAGTCAAGCACTTCTTTGTTGTCCATGATGATTTGGTAAACGTCGTCTGCAAGGAGCGAAGCAGCTTCGTTTGTTTTGTTATCAACATAGTGGTACATGTCGTGCATGACTTCAGAAAATGTTTTCTTGGTCTCTTTGTGGAGATTGGAAACGGCAATGCGAGACGCAAGTAATGCATAGTCTGGGTGATCAATTGTTTTTGCTGCAGCAACTTCTGCGGCTAGGTTGTCTAGTTCGGTTGTACTCACGCCGTCAAAAAGCCCTTCAATGACTTTCATGGCAACAGCTTCTGGTGAAACAAGTGGATCTAGACCGTAGCACATCTTGACGATGCGCGCCGTAATTTTATCGAATTTGACGGACTCTTTTCTTCCGTCTCTTTTTACAACGTACATATGCTCCTTATATTTATAGTTTTAGTTAGGTTTAAAAATCTTCATCAAGGCTAAATGCTTGATTCTCTTTGCCAGCTAACACGCCAGCTTTTTGGTATTCACCTACGCGCTTTTCAAAGAAATTAGTTTTTCCTTGAATTGAAATCATGTCCATGAAGTCAAATGGGTTAGTGGCGTTGTAGACGCGTTCGTTACCGAGTTCAACAAGGAGACGATCGGCAACAAACTCGATGTATTGACCCATGAGGTCGCTGTTCATGCCGATGAGTTTAACCGGAAGTGCATCTGTGACAAATTCTTTCTCGATCTCTACTGCATGGGTAATGATTTCTTGAACTTGCTCCTTAGGAAGTTGATTGACCAAGTGCTTGGTGTAAAGCAAACAAGCGAAATCACAATGCAAGCCTTCGTCTCTAGAGATGAGTTCGTTAGAGAAGGAAAGACCTGGCATTAAGCCGCGTTTCTTGAGCCAAAAAATAGAACAAAACGAACCTGAGAAGAAAATGCCTTCGACAGCGGCAAAAGCCACTAAGCGCTCGGCATAAGAACCTTTGTCAATCCAGCGCAAAGCCCAATCCGCTTTTTTACGGACGCAGTCGACAGTATCGATGGCGTTGAAAAGGTGATTTTTGTCTTGGGTGTCTTTGATGTAGGTGTCGATGAGGAGTGAGTAGGTTTCAGAATGAATGTTTTCCATGGTGACCTGAAAACCGTAGAAAAATTTTGCTTCGGTATATTGGACTTCATTGAGAAAGTGCTCAGCTAAATTTTCGTTGACGATGCCATCTGAAGCCGCAAAAAATGCCAAAACATGTTTGATGAAATGACGTTCGTCGTCGTTGAGTTTGTTTTCCCAGTCGATGAGGTCTGGAGAAAGATCGATTTCTTCGGCAGTCCAAAAGCTAGCCTCTGCTTTTTTGTAGAAGCTCCAGATGTCGTCGTGTTGAATCGGGAACAGTACGAAACGGCTTTTATTTTCTTCAAGAATCGGTTCGTGTAGTGTTTTTGTCATAGCTTCAGGGTTGCAGATTTTTAAATAAATCAGGGTTACAAAATTTGTTAAAATTCGGGCTCGAATCAATTAAAGAAATTAACATTTAATCGCGGTTTTCAACACTAAAATGCGCAAACCTTTCGTGGACAAACCCTTCAGCGGATTTCAACATGCCCAAGAAAGATATTCACATGCTTTTGCGTGATGTTTTGATAATTTTTCCGAAGAAAATTGTAGTGGCGAACCGATAAATTTCGTATGAAAGGAAACCTCAATAAAGTTAACAGATGTTCGTTAGAATTGTGCGGTAATTTCTCGACACTTTTAAACAAACAAATGTTAAATTAAAAAGCTAAATGGCGACATACATTCAAAAGCTAGGTATAGTACTTAAAAACTACACAGATGGGCTCGGACATTTGGTCTTTACAAACGTCTGTTTGCATTGCAATAAGGAATTAGTAGCACAAGAGCGCTACTTGTGTTGGATTTGTTGGGAGGGCCTTGAGCGCACCTATTTTGAGCTTCAAAAAGACCCCAGCATTTTAGACAAGCTCTTTTGGAATCGGGTAGAAATCAAACATACTTGTGCGCTGTATGTATATGGCAAAGGAAAAGTCAGTCAGTCTTTGATCCGCGCCTTGAAATACGATTTCAAAGCGCCATTAGGTATTTTTCTAGGTGAACATATGGCACAACAGCTTTTGCATCATCCGATGAGTAAAGTTGAGGCCGTACTACCGGTGCCAATTCACCCCAAAAAGAAGTTTGCAAGAGGTTATAATCAGAGTGAATTATTGGCACGTGGCCTTTCTAAAGAGTGGGGCGTGCCGGTATTAAAGGGCTTGGTGCACAAACGAAAACACACGAATAGTCAAACTACTAACGACCGTTTTGGTCGCTGGGACAACGTACAAAATATGTTTGCTGCTTCTTCGCAAATTAGGAATTTTAGCCATGTATTAATTGTGGATGACGTCATCACTACAGGTGCCACTTTGGAGTCTTTAGCGCGGGCGATCAAGGCTGCTAACCCAAAAGTTCAAATTAGTTTGCTTAGTTTCGCTTTCACGAAATAACAGATGGCACAAAAAGCACTTATTATTGGAGCGGGGTTGGCGGGAACGTGTTTGGCGCATCAATTGCTCGCTAAGGGCATCTCCGTGAAAATGCTGGATCAAGGCCACAACCATTCAAGTGCAATTGCTGCAGGCATGGTGAACCCAATGGTTTTTCGCCGCATGAATAAATCCTGGCGCTTAGATGAGTTTCTTCCGGAGGCACAACAGTTTTATCTAGCAATCGAAAAAAAATTAAATACCAAGATCTATCATCCAATTGTGATCAGGCGGTTCTTTTCCTCAGCACAAGAGCGCTTGCTTTGGGAAGAGCGCTCAAATGATACGGCTTATGAGTCTTATTTAGAAAAAATCAGTCTGGCAGATGAGCAAAACCAAACTGCCAACAACACCTATGGAAGCGGTAGGGTTAAAAACGCGTTTTGGATAGATGCCGCAGGTTGGGTGCAAGAGCATGCCGTTTATTTCAAAGCAAATGGTGTTTTGGTAGAAGCTCAATTCGATCCGCAAGCATGGAACCCCGCCGCTTGTAGATATCAAGGAGAAAGCTACGATTTTGTGATTTTTTGCATGGGGTATTTACAAAAAGAAGAGGAAACATTTGCTTATCTGCCTTTGCAGCAAACCAAAGGACAGACTTTATTGGTAGAAAGCGAACTTTTGCCGGAAGGAGAGTCCTTGAATAGAAAATGCTTTGTGTTGCCTTACGGTCAAAAACGCTTTAGAATAGGAGCAACCTATGAATTTAACAATCCTACCCTTACCACAACTGAGGAAGGGAAATCGTATTTGTTACAGACGCTCGAAGCGCTTGGCACGTATCATCCGAAAGTGATAGAGCAAGTTGCAGGGGTCAGGCCTACTGTTTTGGACCGCAGGCCTTTAATGGGAATGCATCCAAACTATCCGGGCGTTTTTATTTTCAATGGTTTGGGCACAAAAGGGTATATGATGGCCCCGACATTAGCCCGTGAATTGGCTGAACACATCACTGCGAACAAGCCTTTGAATCCAGAAATAAATATCAGTAGATTTACGGACAAGCACCTGTAATTTGCGGCTTGTTATGTGGCATAGATTCTGTATTTTTGCAACCTATGAAGCACATCCGCAATTTTTGTATTATTGCCCACATTGATCACGGCAAAAGCACGCTAGCAGATCGCTTGCTCCAAACCACTGGCACCATCTCGGATCGCGAGATGCAAGCCCAGGCGCTCGACGACATGGACCTAGAGCGCGAGCGCGGCATCACCATCAAGTCGCACGCCATCCAAATGAGCTACAAGCACGAAGGTCAAGACTACATTCTCAACCTCATCGACACCCCAGGGCACGTCGACTTTTCATACGAAGTCTCGCGCTCTATTGCTGCTTGCGAAGGCGCTTTGCTCATTGTCGACGCTTCACAAGGTATTGAAGCACAAACCATTTCCAATCTTTACTTAGCGCTCGAGCACGACCTCGAAATCATACCCATCCTCAACAAGATGGACTTACCAGGCGCCATGCCCGAAGAAGTTTCGGACCAAATCATGGAGCTCATCGGCTGTGACATCGAGGACATCATTCAGGCCTCCGGCAAAACAGGTCTGGGCGTAGATAAAATTTTAGAAGCGGTCGTGAACCGTATTCCTGCACCTAAAGGAGACGAAGCAGCGCCATTACAAGCCATGATCTTCGATTCTGTTTTCAATCCTTTCCGCGGCATTATCGCTTATTACCGCATCAAGAATGGCGTCCTCAAAAAAGGACAAAAGGTTCGTTTTTTGAATACAGGTCGCGATTACAATGCAGACGAAATCGGTATCCTCAAAATGGATTTATCGCCTAAATCCGAAGTTCGTGCTGGCGATGTCGGTTATATTATTTCAGGCATTAAAGCTGCCAATGAAGTCAAAGTTGGCGACACCATCACTGGTTCAGACAACCCTTGCGAAACCGCCATCAAAGGTTTCGAGGACGTCAAGCCAATGGTCTTTGCCGGTATTTATCCCGTGGACACCGAAGACTACGAAGAACTCCGCTATTCCATGGAGAAACTTCAACTCAACGACTCCTCTTTGGTTTTTGAACCTGAATCTTCTGCCGCCCTTGGCTTTGGTTTCCGTTGTGGTTTCCTCGGCATGCTCCACATGGAAATCATTCAAGAACGCTTAGAGCGCGAGTTCAACATGACCGTCATTACCACGGTTCCAAACGTTTCGTACAAGTCTTACATGAAAAAAGACCCAGACGAAGTCATGATTGTCAATAACCCTTCTGAGCTTCCAGACCCATCCGGCATGGACCGCATCGAAGAGCCCTATATCAAAGCACAAGTCATCACCAAAACCGAATACGTCGGCTCTATCATGACGCTTTGTATCGAAAAACGAGGCGAGCTTCAAAATCAGGTTTACCTTACTCAAGACCGCGTCGAGATCACCTTTGAAATGCCACTTGCCGAGATTGTATTCGACTTTTACGATCGCTTAAAGTCAGTCTCTCGAGGTTATGCGTCTTTTGACTACCACCCAATTGGTTACAAAGAATCTGACCTTGTCAAGATGGACCTCTTATTGAACGGCGAGCAAGTCGATGCGCTTTCAGCATTGGTGCACCGCAGTAACGCGTTTGACCTCGGCAAAAGAATATGTGTCAAACTGCGCGAGCTCATCCCGCGTCAACAATTTGAAATCCCAATTCAAGCTGCTATTGGCGCTAAAGTCATTGCGCGCGAAACCATTAAAGCACTTCGAAAAGATGTTACTGCCAAGTGTTATGGCGGGGATATCTCCCGTAAACGTAAATTATTAGAAAAACAAAAGGCAGGTAAAAAACGCATGCGACAAGTCGGCCGTGTAGAAGTGCCGCAAGAAGCATTTTTGGCTGTCCTCAAACTCAACGACTAAACCCCTAAACTCAACAATATGCAAGCTCTGATTTCTGCACACTCCGGATTGCGTTGGATCGCACTTCTCTTATTGCTTTTGGCAATTTTCTCTGCGTTTACCGCAAAAAGCTACGAAAAGAAACACCGTTTGGTGAACCTCTTCACGATGATTACTTTTCATACGCAATTGTTACTTGGTTTGGTCTTGTATTTTACATCAGAAAAAGTTCAATTTGTTGAAGGCTGGATGAAAGAACCGCTGTACCGCTTTTTCGGCATGGAACACCTTGCAGGAATGCTTTTAGCAATTGTTGCCATTACAATTGGGCATAGCAAATCAAAAAAAGGAGCAGATGCTGCTGCTAAATTCAAGGCAATCAAAATTTGGTACGTCCTTGCACTTATTTTGGTCTTGGCTTTCATTCCTTGGCCCTTCCGCGCAGAATTAGGAGCAGGATGGTTCTAAAAAACAGCATTCTTTTAAGTTGTTTCTGTTTCTTGTTAATTGCTTGTCAGGAGACCGCCAAACAACAAGACGATTTATCTTCGCAAACGCCAGCAGAGCAGGGTGCCAGCTTATATAGTATGCACTGTGCACAGTGCCACGGAGAAGACGGAAAACTCGGAGCAAGCGGTGCCAGAGACCTCAGTACGTCCAAACTTTCAGATCAAGATATTTTACACATAATCAAAAAAGGGAAAGGCGCTATGCCTTCAATGAAAGCACTTTTGGAAACCGATCAAAATATCAATCTTGTGCTCAGTCACATCAAAGGCCTCCGTCGTTAATGCAAGGACACGTAACCGTAGATGCCGTTGAAGAACGCTGCGTACTCGTAGGTGTCATCACTTCTGAAACCTCAGAAGAGGTTGCCCAAGAACACCTCGACGAACTAGAATTCCTGGCTGAAACAGCAGGCGCCATTACCGTAGAAAAGTTCTTTCAAAAATTGCCTTATCCGAATCCGCGCACTTACGTCGGAACCGGCAAACTCGAAGAAATCAAGCAATACATGAAAGCCCTCGATATCGAGCTCATTATTTTCGATGACGAACTCAGCCCCTCTCAATTGCGCAATATTGAACGCGAGCTCGAATGCAAAGTCTTAGATCGCACCATTCTCATTCTAGATATTTTTGCAAGTCGGGCACGTACTTTTCATGCGAAAACACAGGTAGAACTTGCGCAATTGCAATACATGCTTCCTCGCCTTACCCGCATGTGGACTCACCTTGAGCGTCAAAAAGGTGGTATTGGTTTGCGCGGGCCAGGTGAATCTCAAATTGAAACCGACCGCCGAATTATTCAGCAGCGCATTGCGCTCATGAAAGAACGCTTGCGCGAAATTGACAAGCAAATGACGGTGCAACGCAGCAACCGCGGACAATTGGTTCGTGTTGCATTGGTGGGTTATACCAATGTAGGGAAGAGCACCATCATGAACATGCTGTCAAAATCAGATGTCTTTGCCGAAAACAAACTTTTTGCAACGCTCGACACTACTGTCCGAAAAGTGGTCATTGACAACATGCCGTTGTTATTAACAGACACAGTAGGGTTTATCCGTAAACTTCCTCAGCAACTCATGGAGTCTTTTAAGTCAACCTTAGATGAGGTTCGGGAGGCAGATTTACTTGTGCACGTCTTGGATATCGCTCATCCTAATTTTGAAGAGCAATTTGAGGTAGTGAACGAAACACTCAATGAAATTGACAACAAAGAGAAGCCAACTATTATTGTCTTCAATAAAATAGATGCGTATCAACCACCTTTGGCTGAGCTCAATGAACCCGAAGAAGACATTCGCACGCTAGAATCCTTGAAGAAATCATGGATGTCCAAAATGGGCAAAACTAAATGTGTTTTTATTTCTGCTACAGACAAAGAAAATGTAGAGGAACTCAAAGAAGTTCTTTACGAAGAAGTAAAAGCTATTTTTAAAGTAAGATATCCTTACAATAACTTCTTGTATTAGCTATTTATTGAGCTTGCGTTTGTAAAAAATAGCTGCTTAACCAACAACTAATTCTAGGTCTATTTGTCGTTTTTTGGTGCTCACTTGATCGATGCGTACTTTGACGCGGTCACCAAATTGGTAGGTGCGCTTGGTTTTGGAACCCACTAACTGAAACTTTTCTTGGTCAAAATAGAAGCGGTCACCAGGAATGGCCATCATGGGAACCATTCCTTCGCAATAGTTTTCATCCATCCTGACAAACATGCCGTGTTCGGCAATTCCTGAAATCGTACCTTCAAAAACTTCACCTACAAATTCCATGGCGTAAAGTGATTGGAAGAATTTGGTAGACTCTCTCTCGGCTTCTGCCGCTTTGCGTTCGTTTTTAGAAATGCGCTGACAAATAGCACCGAGTTCTCCACCATATTTATGTTTTTTGGCGGTAAGTTCTTCTTGCAAAATGCGGTGCACTACTAAATCGGCATAACGTCTGATAGGAGACGTAAAGTGCGAATAATGTTTGAATGCGAGACCGTAGTGCCCGATATTGACGGTGTCGTAGCTTGCTTTGGCCATTGAGCGAATGGCCATTGATTGCACCAATGAAAATTCGTTTTCTGAACGAATCTCTTCGAATAGTTCGTTGAGGTTTTTGGCGATATTGAGAGGGTCGTTGATGTCTACTTTGTGTCCAAATTTTTCGATAAACACCGCAAAAAGCTCCATTTTGGAAGGGTCTGGTGTGTCGTGGACACGATAAATCATAGGAAAGTTCGCTTTCTCTTTCTTTTTGGGAGAGAGAAATTCGGCTACCTTTCTATTGGCCAACAACATGAATTCTTCAATGAGTTTGTGCGCGTCTTTGGAAGTTTTGATCACGACACCATCTGGGTTACCTTCTTCGTCGAGTTTAAAGCGCATTTCTTCCGATTCAATACTGAGCGCACCGTGTTTGAGGCGTTGTGTTCGGTATATTTTGGCAAGCGCATCAATTTTTCTGAGAATGGTTTCGTGATCACCAGGCTTACCCTCTAAAATTTCTTGTGCCTCTTCGTATGTATAGCGGCGGTCGGAGTGAATGACGGTTTTGCCGTACCATTCTTTATAGATTTTGCCTGCGTCGTCTAGTTCAAAAACTGCTGAAAATGCAAATTTGTCTTCGTGTGGGCGCAGCGAGCAGGCCAAATTACTGAGCTGTTCAGGAAGCATTGGGACCACGCGATCTACTAAATAGACAGAATTAGAACGCAGTAGCGCTTCTTGATCCATGGCTGAGCCAGGCCGTACGTAATGACTGACGTCTGCGATGTGTACCCCGACTTCAAAATGCCCGTTTTCTAAATCTTGAAAAGAAATGGCATCGTCAAAGTCTTTGGCGTCGAAAGGGTCAATTGTAAAGGTAAGAATGGGGCGGAAGTCGCGTCTTTGTGCTACTTCTTTAGGATCGAGGTCGATGCCAATGAGTTCAGCTTCGGCCATAACCGCTTCAGGGAAAACAGGATTGATGCCTTGGTTGTAAAGGATAGATAGCATCTCGGTTTCGTTGCTCCCCGACTTGCCGAGCCTTACAAGTACTTCGCCGTAGGGTCTTTCAGCACTTTTGGGCCAAATGGTAATCTTGACCAATGCTTTTTCGCCGTGTTGGGCACCGTTGAGTTTGTCTAGTGGTATCTTGATTTCAACGCCAGAACGCGCGTTGTCTGGAACCATAAGCGCATCGTTGTTGCGGATTTGAATGGTGCCTACAAACTGAATGCGGTCGCGCTCAGTGACTTCTGTTACGGCACCTTCGTCGCGGCTAGAGCCTTGTTTGAATATGCGCACCTTGACGGTGTCTCCATGTAGGGCCTGACCAACGTTTGAAGGCCCGATGTAGATGTCTCTTGGGTGGCCTTGTACTGTTACAAAACCAGCACCTCGTTGGGTGATTGAAATAGTTCCCTCTAAAAGCGAATCGGAACCTGCAAGTTTGTAGGTATGGTGGTTGATGCGCAGGATTGCTTTTTTGTTGGCGAGTACACTGAGCGAGTCGAAAACAACTTGCCTAGAACGACCATCTCGGGCGTCGAGTAAAGTTGAAATTTGTTTGTGGGTGAGCTCAACGCCAGGGTTTTGTTCAAAAATGCGCATCACCATTGTGGTAATGCCTGCTTTTTTTCTGGGTGCTTGAGCTGCTGGTGCTTTAGGTTTGCGCTTTGACATTAGTGTCTGACAACCAATTTGCGGGTGATGCTTTTGGAGCCAGGTGCTTCAAAAACCAGAAAGTAAATACCGCTATTGAGATCGCTAACGTTGAGTTTTCGGCTAGAGGTAAGTACTTCGCGTGTAATAACGTTTCCAAGTGCATCTACCATTTTGAGTTGGAGTTGCTCTACACCACTAAACTGAATATTGACGTATTCTGTGCTTGGATTAGGCGCAACTGAAATGTTGATTTCTTCTTTAATTTGCGGCTTGATCGTAGCAAGGTAGTCAACGATTAGGTCTACAGAATCTAGCATGTTTACACCATTGGCGCTAATGTAATAACGGTAATGTGCTTGTCCAAAAGTGTTGTTTTCAGGATCAACAGATACTTTCATTTTTCCGTATTCACCGTCATTAATTGTAAAAAGAACGGTTTGGGATCCTGGTGTAGTCCAAGGGTTGGAATTCATTTGGGTAGAAGAATAACAAGTGCCACCAAAAGGATCTGTGGAGTGACCCCAACACAATGCGTCGGTCCAGCCTGTGGGCAAGCTAAGTTGTTTACGGGTAATGCGCCATTGTGCTGATGAACCAGTGTTGTTGACAACATCAAAAGGGATATCGAAAGAGTCTCCGGATGGAGCAACAACGGTATGAGTTTGACCAGAGATGTCAGCGGTTTGACCATCGAGATGGATAACGATGTTGTTTTGCGCAAAGCTTGCAAAACCAATAGTGCAGAGAAGAGATAGAAATAAGGCTTTCATAGAAAGATTGTATTTGTTCAAAAATAAGCTTTTCACCGCACTTATCAAAATTTAAGCCATTTTTTGCATAGCTGCTTTTTTCTTACTTTTGAATTCGGCAAGGTTTTTGTCTTGCCGATGAAAATTCAAAATATGAAAAAGTTATTTTTACTCCTATTTGTCGGTTCTTTATCGCTTACCGTAAATGCTCAAGAACCCACTGTCGAAACCTCTCTAAGTCACAAAAAAGTGCCAGCTGTCAAATTGGTCGATATGTCTGGAAAGGCCATAAATACTTCTGAATTAACAGCAAATGGCCCGGTCATTATCAGCTTTTGGGCCACTTGGTGTGCGCCTTGTAAAAAAGAACTAAATACCATTCATGAGGTCTATGAGGATTGGGTTGCAGAAACGGGTGTTACTTTAGTTGCCATCGCAATTGATGACGAAAAAACAAAAAGTCAAGTTCCTGTTTATGTAAATGGCAAGGCCTGGGACTACACAGTTCTCATGGATCCAAACTGGGACTTCAAGCGCGCTATGGGTGTCAACAACGTGCCTCATACATTTTTAGTCGATAAAAACGGAAACATTGTATACTCTCACAATAACTACGCTCCAGGCGATGAAGAAAAACTTTACCAAGAATTGCTCAAATTGAGTGAAAAATAATCCATGAAAAATTTACGCGCGCTCTTCAGTTTATTGTTGCTCAGTCAGGTTGCTTTTGCACAAGGCAATATTACCGGCAACATGGAAACTGTATTCCAATACCTTAATGAAGACAGCATTATTAATGCCAAGCAGCCCGTTCAAAAAGGCCTGATGAACTCATATATGAATGTCTTTTATACACAAGGCAATTTCAAGGCGGGCATGCGTTTTGAGTCCTATTTGCCGCGTATTCAAGGATATCCAAACCGTTTTGACGGCACCGGAATCGGCATGCGATATGTGGGTTACCAAAATGATTTCGTGGATGTAACACTTGGTGCTTTTTACGAACAGTTTGGAACAGGTTTGGCGCTCAGGACCTACGAAGACCGCAATTTAGGCTACGATAATTTACTCGATGGTATGCGCATCGTTTTACGCCCGGGCAAAGGTTTTGTTGTGAAAGGAGTTTATGGCACACAGCGCTTGTCTTTTCAACAAGGTCAAATTGTACACGGCGCAGGCTTAGTTCGTGGAACAGACGCAGAATGGCACCTCAACGAAGGCTTGGATTTTCTTAAAGATAAAAAACTAGATGTAGTGCTGGGGGCCTCGTTTGTGAGTAAATTTCAAGAAGACGACAATCCTGATTGGGTTTTACCACAAAATGTGGGTGCTTATGGAGGAAGACTTAAACTGACTTACGGCAATTTTTATGCCGATGCCGAGTTTATTCAAAAAGAGCAAGACCCTTCTTCAGACAACCAATATATCTACAATTATGGCCATGCGGCCATTTTTAATTTGCGTTATACCAAAAAAGGACTCGGTATTTTACTTTCCGGAAAATCTGTAGACAACATGAGTTTCCGTTCTGACCGCACCAAAGATTTACAAGATGTATTGATCAATTTTTTACCCTCCTTAAATAAAACACATACCTACAATCTTGTTGCTACCTTATATCCTTACGCTACACAGCCAATGGGGGAGGTCGCGTATCAAGCAGATTTACTCTACACTTTTAAGAAAGGATCACAACTTGGTGGCAAATATGGAACAACCGTTGGCCTCAACTATTCCACAACATACCGCCCAGAGCAAACTTTAAATGGAATAGACTTGAATGATTCTTCAAGAGTAATTTATCATACGCGTCCGTTTGCTTTGAGCGATAGCTTGTATTGGCAAGATATCAACTTCAATATCACCAAAAAAATCAATAAACAGTGGAGCGGAATTTTCAGTTACTATGATATCAAAATCAACAATGATGTTGTGAAAGTCAGCGATGCAAAAGGGATTATTCATGCCCGCATTGCTGTTTTAGAGGGCACCTATAAAATCAATGCCCACCATGCGCTGCGCTGGGAACTTCAGGGCATGTGGGTACAGAGAAATGATGAAGGAATCAACGATAAAGGAGATTGGGCTACCGCACTTGTGGAATACACCATTTCTCCGGGGTGGTTCTTTTCTGCCATGAATCAGTACAATTATGGCAATGATGACCTGAGTAAAAGAGTCAATTACCCCATTATTACTTGCGGATACATCAAAGATGCCACTCGTTTAACCTTTTCTTATGGCCGCCAAAGAGCAGGTTTGTTCTGTGTTGGTGGTGTTTGCAGACCAGTACCGGCCAACAATGGCCTTATGATCAATTTAACGCATAGTTTTTAACATGAAACAAGCAGTTCTTTTTATAGCTTTTGCCATCACTTTTGGTCTTTATTTATTGCCTTCTTGCGACCGCATCACAAATCCGTATCCGCCACTTGTCAACCTTGAACTTGACACCACACTTTATCCTGGCAATTGGTCTGATTATCTCGCCAATGAATGGCCTACGTTTACCGCGAATACTAATGTCGATAGAAATGTATTGATTGAAGATTTCACGGGCCATAAATGTATCTTCTGCCCAGCTGCAGCTGACCTTGCTCATCAATTACAAGAGGCAAATCCTGGCCGAGTACATGTCGCTTCGATACATGCTGGCGTAGATGGGATTGGAGATTTTCAGAGCGTAGATGCTGAATATACACTTGATTTTACAAATCCCGACGGCTTGTTTATTGGCACTTGGTTTGGCACCAACGATGGTGGATTTGTAGGTAACCCGAGAGGCCCAATAAGTCGTGTATCAAATGGCGGTAATATTTTTCAGAGCCCAGGTCAGTGGTCTTCAATGACGAGTACTTTGCTTTCAGAAAATAACTTAAAGGTCAATTTACAAGCTGACCTCAATTATTACCCGAGCACAAAGGGTGCTTTCTTACATGTTGAAGTCGACAAAATCGATCAAAGTTTGACTAATGAGTTAGGCATTGTTGCTTATTTGCTTGAAGATTCCTTGGTTGGTGATCAAAAAATGTCTGATAACTCTCACAATCATAATTACATCCACCGAGACATCCACCGAAAAAACCTCAACAATATGCCTTTTGGCCGTCAGTTAATAGCGTCTGACTTATTGAATGGTAAATATTATGTCAATTACAGCTTTGTAGTTCCAAACCAACTAGATGGCAACTATAACGCCGAAAACATGCATGTATTGGTTTATGTATATGACATGACAACTCTGGAAATTTATCAAGTCATCAAGCAGAAAATTGAATAATGGCATTGCGTCAACAACTCATCCAAAAGCTTGAACAACGGCTTTCACCTCAACAAATTCAGCTGATGAAATTGTTGCAGGTGCCAACCATGGAGCTCGATCAACGCATCAAACAAGAATTGGAAGAGAATCCAGCTCTAGAAGAAGGTCAAGAGCATGAAGAGGATGATTTTGATAACCAAGACGACTACGATTCCGACGACGACAACGACGACAACGACTTCGACATTTCTGACTACCTAGACGACGACATCGCCGATTACAAAACACAAGCCAACAATCAGTCTAAAGACGACGAAGAGCGCGTGATTCCTTTATCTGGGGAGCAAACCTTTCAAGAACGACTTACCGAACAACTCCATTTGCTTTACCTCGATGAAAAGCAGTTTGTCATTGCAGACCTCATCATCGGCAACCTAGATGAATCAGGATATCTCAATCGTGCCATTGACGCCATCGTCGACGACCTTGCTTTTTCTATGAATGTAGAAGCTACTGAAAAAGAAGTAGGCGCGGTGCTTGAGTTGGTTCAGGAATTAGAACCAGCAGGCGTAGGCGCTAGAAATCTACAAGAATGCTTGTTGTTGCAATTGCGCCGCAAGCAAGATGGCGATATTGTCCGCTTTACGGCACTCAAAATAGTCGAAAACTTCTTCGAGGAATTCACCAAGAAGCACTACGAGCGCATCGCCAAAAAGTTAGAAATCGAGGAGCAAGACCTCAAGGAGGCGATTGATGAAATTCTGCGCTGTAATCCGAAGCCCGGTGGGTCTATGAGAGAGGCTGCGAAAAACCACCAGCAAATCATTCCAGATTTTACCTTATTTGAACATGAAGGCCGCATAGAACTGAGTTTAAACAGTAGAAATGCGCCAGATTTAAAAGTCAATCGCGATTACGAAAGCATGTTGCGTAGCTATGCTGAAGGCGCTAAAAATTCGAAAGCGGATAAAGAAGCTTTTCAGTTTGTAAAGCAAAAATTAGATGGCGCCAAATGGTTCATCGATGCCATCAAACAACGCCAACAAACCCTTTTGCTTACAATGGGGGCTATTTTAGAGTATCAAGAAGCTTATTTTTTGTCGGGCGATGAAACCAAGCTCAGGCCAATGATTCTTAAAGACATCGCCGACATGGTGGAGCTCGATATTTCTACTATTTCAAGGGTGGCCAATTCAAAGTACGTTCAGACCAATTACGGAATTTTTTCACTGAAGTACTTTTTCTCGGAATCTTTATCTACAGACAGCGGAGAAGAGGTTTCCACTCGCGAAGTAAAGAAAATCTTATCGGATGCCATTGCAGCCGAAGACAAACACAGCCCTCTTACCGACGAGAAATTAATGGATTTACTCAAAGAAAAAGGCTATAATATTGCCAGGAGAACGGTGGCTAAATACCGTGAACAACTTAATATACCAGTTGCAAGAATGCGCAAAGAACTATGAAATTTCTATCTCATTTTTTTTCATGGGTATTCTTACCCCTTCTGATGCCTAGCTATGGCATCCTCATCAGCCTTTTTGTACCTGCTTACAGTGCTGATCTCGAAATGACGAGTTTATACTTCGCGCCAATTGAGAGTAAGTGGGCGCTTTTTACTATTTTCTTTCTATTTAGTGTTGTAGCCCCAGGCGTCTCTTTTGTTTTATTACATCGCTTTAAAGTCATCAGTACAATAGACATTGAGCGTCAAGGTGAGCGCAGTTTGCCATTAGTAATCATGTTGGTTTATTCTTTGGTTCTATTCTTCCTACTTGTTTATAAAGCTGGAGCAGGAACCTTGCCAAGATATTTCTACGCCCTCCCATTGTCTGGCGTAGCTGTTACGAGTATTTTTTTGTTGATCAACCGCTGGATTAAAATTTCTTTGCACGGCGCCGGCGCCGGTATTTTGTTAGGATTTTTAATAGTTTTTACCCGTGCACAGGATCATTTTAGCTTGGTTTGGGTACTCAGTGCCTTACTGGCTGCGGGGCTTACTATGGCAGCCCGACTTTACCTTAGAAAACACACGCCACTTGAGGTTTATACTGGCTTCACGCTTGCCTTATTGCTCACGGCAGGAATTCATCAATATCTATCTTAAATTCTCATGAAAAAGTTCATTTTACTTTTATTTGTAAGTGTGCTTACATTTGCATGCGTCGATTTCAAGCGTGACCAACTATTGCGAAAAGTGGCCAAAATGGATCGAAATTTATTGGTTTTAGTAGGTAAATTAAAAGATGATCGCATGAATGACATAGCTTCAATTAAGCTCAATACCATTCAAACTGAATTGCGTGTCAAGCAAAATCTACACCTAGATACCATTGACATGGAATTAGCCAAGAAGCTAGATGCCTATAAAGTGATGCGCAGAAGTATCAAGCCGATGCTGCAACAATATTTAAAAGTGAAGGAAGGAATCAAAGAAGAAAAACGTGTTTTGAAGCAATTACGAAAGGACATCAATGAAGGCAGGGGCGAGCGCAATCGCTATGCTGAATATATTCGCTTTGAACGTCAAAAAGTAAGTCAATTAAGCTCCTTGACAACTGAATTCTTGCGTGCAAAAGAGCAGTTTTTTAAAGATTACGCACTTTTGTATCCACCAATTGAAGCCTTTTCTAGAACCTTACTTCAAAAGAAGCAAAACAGGTGATGAGCTTTAGAATCGTATGCTTGTTTTGGTTACTAATAAGCGCTTGGGGAGTCCAGGCCCAAACAGCGACTGACTTACAACTTGCGCAATATTATTATAATAATGCGGAATTAGACAAAGCGTTGGGCTACTACGAGAAAATTTACCTTCAAGACCAAAGCAAGGCTATTTTTTTACCTTACCTCACTTGTTTACTCGAACAAAAAGATTTTAAGACTGCTGAAAAAGTCCTGCGCAAGCAAATGAGCTTGAATAAGCAAGATTATGAGGTGCGTTTGCTTGCCGGAGAATTTTATGAAGATCAAGCAGAAGACACCAAAGCAAAGAAAATATATGAAGAGTTGTTGTCTGAGCTCACACCAAACCCAGGCCAAACAATTGCTGTTTATCAAGCTTTTGCTGCGAAAGGCAAGTTTGATTACGCCAAACGCACATTGGATATAGGGCAAAAATTAACGCCAAGCTATCCCTTTAATTTTCAATACGCTGATTTTTATGCCCTGGTAGGTGACAAACGCGCAATGCTCGTTGCTTACTTAGATTATTTAGTGCAGCAGCCAGGTATTTTAGAGGCAATTCAACAGGCCATTGGATCGAGAATGGATTTAAGCCAAGCTGCGGGCCCAGATTTCTTATTGGCTAAGGAAGTGCTTTTACAACGGGCACAGCAGCCAAGCGCACCAATTGTTGTGAACCAAATGCTCATTTGGTTATTTGTTCAGAACCGAGATTTTAGCGGCGCAGCAGCACAGGTAATTGCTTTAGATAAAAGAATGAAAAGCGACGGCCGTGAAGTTCTTGAGCTCGGTTTAATCTGCGTTGAGAACAGCGCTTTTGATCAAGCATATCGCTGTTTTCAGCACGTCATTGACCTCGGCCCTGAGTTGCCAAATTTTTATGAAGCTCAGTTGTCTTTATTAAATACGCGGTTTGTTCAAGTGACACAACTCCGAAATTTCAATGCGCTAGAAATTCAGCAGTGCATCACCGATTTTGAACGCGCACTGACCAGAATTGGCAAGGGCAGAGCTACTTTTCAAGTTTCTTTGCAACTTGCTGAAATCAGGGCTTTTTATGCGCAACAAATTGACACCGCCATTACAGAATTGCAAGCATTAATGAAATTGCCAGGGCTCACCGATATGCAAAGGGCTCAGGCAAAAATGCTACTTGCCGACATACAAGTGTTGGGCGGAGACATCTGGGAGGCCTCTCTTATGTATATGCAAATCGACAACGATTTTAAATTTGAAAGCATTGGCGCCGAAGCCAAATTCAAGAATGCCAAAATCTTTTATTACGACGGATCATTCGAATTTGCGCAGTCTCAGCTAGATGTACTCAAAGAAGGCACCTCGCGCTTTATTTCCAATGATGCCATTCAGCTATCGGTATTTATTACTGATAATTACGGCTTGGATAGCAATTACCAAGTCATGTTATGGTTTGCTACGGCTGACCGCATGATTGCGCAACATAAATACGACTCTGCATTTGTACTGTTTGACAGTATTCAAACGGCTTTTCCGTATCACGCTTTAGCAGACGAAATCTTGTATCGCAAGGGTCAAGCAATGGAGCAACGTGGCGAATGGCAAAAGGCTTTAGGCTACTATGACGACCTCCTTAAATTACATAGCAAGGATATTTTAGCTGACGACGCGCTGTTTCGGATGGCAGAAATCAATGAAGTAAATTTACTCGATAAAACTGCTGCCGAAGGGTTATACAAGCGTTTGCTCATGGAGTACAAAGCCAGTTTGTTTGGCGCAGAAGCAAGAAAGCGCATCCGCCTCTTGCGAGGAGATGCGCTTTCTGAAAGCGAAGATATCTAAGATTTAGAGGTTTGGCATTTCTCTTGTGAAAGAAGGAATGCCAGTAACGTCCATACCTGTAATGAGTAAGTGGATGTCGTGCGTGCCTTCGTAGGTCACTACCGATTCAAGATTTGCCATGTGGCGCATCATTGAATACTCACTAGTGATACCCATTCCGCCATGAATTTGACGCGCTTCGCGAGCAATATTGAGAGCGATCTCGACATTGTTGCGTTTGGCCATAGAAATTTGAGCTGAGGTAGCCTTTCCTTCGTTGCGTAATTGACCAAGTCGGAAAGTGAGTAATTGTGCTTTCGTAATTTCGGTAATCATTTCAGCTAATTTTTTCTGGATCAACTGAAATGCACCGATTGGCACATTGAATTGGGTGCGCTCTTTTGAATAGCGCAAAGCTTGGTCGTAGCAGTCCATGGCAGCACCAAGGGCACCCCATGCGATGCCGAAGCGTGCGGAGTCGAGACAACTAAGTGGTGCGCCAAGTCCTGAGCGACCCGGAAGGATATTTTCTTTAGGAACCTTGACGTTGTCGAAGATGAGTTCGCCGGTTGCAGAAGCGCGCAAAGAAAGTTTGCCGTGCATTTCTGGTGTTGAGAAGCCTTCCATGCCGCGTTCTACGATGATACCGTATATGCGACCAGTTTCGTCTTTAGCCCAAACAACAGCAATATCAGCAAAAGGCGCATTGGAAATCCACATTTTGGCGCCGTTTAGAATGACGTGGTCGCCGGCGTCTTTGAAATTGGTGATCATGCCACCAGGGTTTGAACCGTAGTCTGGCTCAGTAAGGCCAAAACAGCCCATCATTTCGCCAGAAGCGAGTTTGGCAAGGTACTTTTGCTTGTGTGCCTCTGAGCCGTATTTCCAAATTGGGTACATGACCAAAGAAGATTGCACAGATGCAGTTGAACGCAGACCGGAGTCACAGCGCTCGAGTTCTTGCATAATGAGGCCATAAGAAATTTGGTCGAGGCCAGGCCCGCCATATTCTTCTGGAATGTATGGACCGAAAGCACCAATTTCGCCTAGCCCAGCTAAGATGTGCATTGGGAAGGTTGCTTTCTCGTAATGCTCATCAATAATAGGTGAGACTTCTTTCTTTACCCATGCTCTTGCTGCGTCGCGAACAAGCTTGTGCTCCTCCGAGAGGAGGTCGTCCATGTTGAAGTAATCAGGGTGTTGATATAAATCGGTTTTCATGATGGTTGATTTGTGCGACAAAAGTACGTAATAATCTGTGCAGCTGTAGCATGCAAATTTGAATTATTTTTGTAGCCTATATTCTACACATGCAAAGATTTGAACTCATAGAAAGAGCCTCCCAAATGAATAGCTATTTGCTATTTGTTTCGCTGCTTTCTTTGACCTTCATTGCCTATGCGAGGTTCAGTACTCCCGATGCCCTGACTTTATCTTGGAAGCGGTTTTGGAAACTGAGCAGGGTAGAGAGTTTTGGCTTCGACGATGAAAAGATCAGGCCCGAAACACAATCTTTATTGTTGACCAACTTTTTCATCTCATTTTGTCTGAGTGCCTTTCTTTTTTTTCTGACCTATTTCCAAAGAACAGAAGCTTTCGTAATGGCACTTTTGTTTGTTGTGGGGTTTTTATTATTCCAATTATTAAACTTTCGAATGGCACTTCTCCTTACCGATAATTGGAAGCTAGTAAGTGGTATTTCGGAAATCAATAAGCAAGTTTGGTCTTTCTCTGGCTTGGTATATTTGGCGCTTTCTTTTCTCTGGTTAATTTATGGCCAATCCAATAATTTACTTAATTACAGCTTTGTCGTTCTCTTTTTAGGGGCTTATGTTTGGCGTTTGGTCAAGGCATGGCGAGCATGTGTTCAGGCAAATTTGGAATGGTATTATTTAATTTTGTACCTTTGCGCCTTGGAAATCCTACCTATACTTTTTGTATGGCGCTGGTTTTCGGGCGAATACAATTAACTAAAACCACAACTTTGGCTATAAAGACCATATTAGTTTCTCAGCCGAAACCAGAAGGCGATAAATCTCCTTATTTTGATTTAGCTGACAAATACAAGCTCAAAATAGATTTCCGTCCATTTATCAAAGTGGAGGGTGTAGACCCTAAAGAGTTCCGCACCCAAAAAATAGATATCTCCACCCACACGGCAATCATCCTCACTTCTAAGGTTGCAGTTGACCACTTCTTCAGAATGGCTGAAGCCATGCGTTTTGAAGTGCCTGACACCATGAAATATTTTTGTATTACCGAGGCTGTAGCACTTTATCTACAGAAATATGTGACTTATCGCAAGCGAAAAATTTTCTTTGGTAAGCAAACCATTGACGAGCTAGCTGAGCTCATGAAAAAACAAAAAGGCGAAAAATTCCTATTGCCTTGCACAGATATCCTCCGAGACAACATTCCACTTACCTTAGAGAAGTATAATATTCCGTTTACCAAAGCAATTTTATACCGCACAGTTGCCGCAGACCTCTCTGATTTAGAAGATGTCTATTACGACATGTTAGTGTTTTTTAGCCCCGGCGGAATCGAATCGTTATTCAAAAACTTCCCCGATTTCAAGCAGAACACCACCTCAATTGCCGCATTTGGTCCAACAACAGCTAATGCAGTTCTCAAGAACAACTTGCGCCTCGACGTACACGCCCCACATCCAAAAGCCCCTTCTATGGTAGGTGCTATTGAATTGTTCATCAAAGAACAACTCAAGAAAAAATAAACAATTTTCCTTTGTTTTTGTAGTGAAGTATTTTTTCCTTGACTGGAATTTCTTTATATTTACCCAAACTTAAATTTTAACGCATGAAAAAACTATTATTCTCAGCTGCTATGTTACTTGCAGGTGTTAGTGCGAATGCGCAGCTAGCTCCAGGTAGCATTGCTCCAAACTTTACCGTGACTGCTTATCAGCCATGGTTATCTACTGCTGGTTCTACTAGCAACGGATCTTACTCACTTTACAGCTACCTTGACCAAGGATACACTGTATTTTTAGATGTATCTGCAACTTGGTGTGGTCCATGCTGGAACTACCACCTTAATGGTGCTTTAGAGGATATCTATGCTGCACACGGCCCTGCTGGTGCACCAGGTGTTTCTTCTACTACAACAGACGACGTTATGGTTATCTGGATTGAAGGTGATGGCCAAACTGCTGACGCTACAATGTTAGACGGTTCTGGTGCAATCGGTAACTGGATCGAACCAGCTGCTGGTAACCAAATTCAATTCCCAATGGCTAACCCAGCTTCTGCTGTGGCTAACCAAATTAACAACGACTACGCGATCGCTTATTTTCCAACAATCTACCGTATTTGCCCTAACCGCATTATCGAAGAAGTTGGTCAATTAGGTGCAGCAGCATTGTATGCTACTGTTTCTGCGTGTCCTCCACCAGCATCAGCTCCTGCTGACGTTGCTGCTATTAACTACACTGGTGCGGCAGTTCATTGCGAAGGTGCTTACACGCCATCTGTGAACATCCAAAACAACGGTACATCTGCACTTACTTCTGCTACTGTAACCATCACACAAGGTGGAACTACAGTATCTACAGGCACTTACAGCGGTAACTTAGCTACATATGGTGTAGCTAACGTAACATGTTCACCAATTGCTAACTTTACTGGCGGTGCACTTACTGTAACTGTAACAACTGCTGGTGATGCTTCAGCTGCCAACAATGGTATGAACACCACAGTTGCTGCTGCTTCAAATGCTGTTTCTCAGTATGTAACGGTAAACATCACTACAGACCGTTATGCATCTGAAACTTCATGGGTGATCAAAAACAGCGCAGGTGCTACAGTAGCACAAGGTGGCGGTAACTGGACTGACCTCGGAGCAAACGGCATCACTGTTCAAGCACCACAATTGGTAACACTCAACCCAAGCCAATGTTATACTTTCGAAATCGCTGACACTTACGGTGACGGTATCTGCTGTTCTTACGGAAACGGCGCATACTCTTTGGTAGATGCAAACGGTACAACTATCGCTTCAGGTGGTGAGTTTGCTTCTTTAGATACACGTGCTTTCAAAACAGGTGCTTTAGGAATGGATGAATTAGCTACAATCGCTATGAATGTATTCCCTAACCCTGCTTCTTCTGAAGTAAACGTTTCTTTCGAAGCTACTAACAACGACTACGCAGTTGCATTAATGGATCTTCAAGGTCGCGTTATCGCTGCAAAAAACATGACTAACCTTAACGGAACACAAGTTGTTTCTTTCTCAACTGAAAACGTTGCTAAAGGAAGCTACATCGTAACTGTTACTGTAGACGGTCTTACAACTACTAAAAATGTAGTTATCAAATAATTTCTTTTAAAAGAAATGTGAAACGCCCTCCTACGAGGGCGTTTTTTTTTGACCTTTGTTTTATGTTTATCCCTTTTGGATCAGAATTTCAACCTCCCGCTTTACCAGAGCGCTTTACTTTCCCATTTTACTATGACGTCCATCCTATGGCGAAGTATGCCGTAGATTTATTGCAACAACGTTTAAAAACGGAAAGTTTTGGCCATGATTTTGGCTTGGGCAGAACCGAGCGTTTGGGAGCAATCGGCAAAATGTTTGGTGTACTAGTGGTACAAAATGTTGATCGAGAAATAGGTTATTTAGCTGCTTTTTCTGGCAAGCTTGGCAATTCAAATCACCATGTTGGTTTTGTTCCGCCCGTATTTGATATCCTAGAGGCTCAAGGGTTTTTTCGAAGAGAAGAAGTAGAGATCCACGAGCACACCATTCAATTAGAACAACTAGAGGGATCAAAGGAATTAGACAATTTAAAGAGTGCTTTTCAAGTTTTACAAGTAGAATGGCAACAGCGAATAGACAAGGTAAAACTTAAACACAAGGAATTAAAAAGTATACGTGATCAAAAGCGTAGCGAAGTACTTTTTCAGAATCCGGAAAACATAGCAGTTCTTGAAAGCCAACTTCAGGAAGAAAGCATGCACGAAAGCCGCCGACTGAAGGCCTTAAAAAAACAAGCCCAAGAAGAGTTGCTTGCGCGTTCTGAACAATTGCGCCTATTCAAAGAAGAAATAGAACAATTAAAAGCCAAGCGAGCAGCCCATTCTGCAGATGTTCAGCAGCGGATATTTGAACGCTATACTTTTTTAAATGCCTTAGGCCAAACCCAAAATGTACTGAGCCTATTTGCAGAATCACCGCCAGCCGGAGCGGGAGAGTGTGCAGCTCCCAAGCTGTTGCAATATGCCTACCAACACCAACTTCAACCAATCTGTATGGCCGAGTTTTGGTGGGGAATGGCACCCGATTCTGAAGTACGCATTCACGGTCATTTCTATCCGTCTTGTAAAAGTAAATGCGAGCCTATCCTAGGACACATGTTGCAAGGTTTGGATGTCGACCCCAATCCAATTATAGCGATACATCCGCCTAAAGACTTAGACATCATTTACGAAGATGACTACATTGTTGCCATCAACAAAGCGCCTGAATATTTATCGGTACCGGGCAAAAACCCCCAGCCCAATTCTTTAGAAGATTTAAAGAAATATTTTCCAGAAGCCGATGGCCCGCTTTTGGTACACCGTTTGGATATGTCCACCTCAGGAATAATGCTCGCCGCCAAAACCAAACTGATGCATCAGCGCCTGCAGCGGCAGTTTGTGCTCAGAAAAGTACAAAAGCAATATATAGCTGTATTGGCGGGAATTCCGGCACAAAAGCAAGGTGAAATCAAGCTGCCTTTAAGAGTTGATTTAGATGACCGCCCAAGGCAATTGGTTTGCGAGGAGCACGGGAGTTATGCGCATACCACCTATGAGGTTCTTGAAACAGTAAATGGAGAAACGCGCATCAGTTTATTCCCAAAAACAGGCCGCACCCATCAATTGCGCGTTCATGCGGCGCATCATCTTGGCTTGAACTGCCCCATTAAAGGCGATGATTTATATGGTCAGAAAGCAGACAGATTACACTTGCATGCGGCCAAATTAGGTTTTTATCATCCGTTCACAAACGATTGGATGGAACTCAATTGTCAACCTGATTTTTAAGCTCTTGGCTCTTGCCAGTCTCCGTATTCTTTGATGAGCTCAACAAGTGCTTCTACAGCTTGTAGTTCTTCAATATTGCGCTTGACAATCGTCTTTTCTTTGTATAGATTGATTTTACCTGGCCCCGTCCCAACATAACCGTAGTCTGCATCGGCCATTTCGCCTGGACCATTTACGATGCAACCCATAATCCCAATTTTGAGGCCCTTCAAATGAGCAGTGCGCTGTCTGATTTTTGCGGTGGTTTCTTGTAAGTCAAATAAGGTACGACCACAAGAAGGGCAAGAAATGTATTCTGTTTTAGAAATGCGCGTACGGGTTGCTTGCAAAATCCCAAATGCTGTAGAATTGATGTGTTGTACACCTAATTCGGCATTGAGCCAAATGCCATCGCCGAAACCGTCAATTAAAAGCGCTCCGGCATCGGCCCCTGCAAAGAGTTGGAAAGATTCAAGCTCAGCAGTTTCGTATTGATAAGATAAAATCACGGCGTTTTGTAGATTCTTTTCTTGTAATTCAAGGAAGAAACGACGATAAAGCTGTGTCTTATTGCTGTATTTGGTATTGAGAATAATACAAATATTTGGGTTATCTGCCAATTCATGAGGAAGTGCAGCTTCGGCTTCAAGTGGTAAGAAACAAATTTGATCAGGGGCCACTTCAGAAAGTTGTTCTTGTAGGACCAGCGGATAATAACCTGCCTTTTGGCTGAATGCCGCTTGCCAAAGGTCAAAATCCATGATGATTCCTAAGGTACCGGGCACCTCAAAATCGAGCTCATTGCTTCCGATATAAACGTAATCTGCGGCCTGATCTTGGATGTTCCATTTGTCGAGCGGAATGCTGTACTGATATCCAAAACCAAAGAAATGCGCAGGCTTGATGGCTTCTACAAAAGAGAGGTCTGCCAAAACAACAGGTGTGTTTTTTCCGCCGATATTATGAAAGGAGTGGCTTTCTCTTTTGCTGTAATGAAATGGCGAATAATTTAAGTTCCCATTTGGAACTGCAAAGTTGTGTGGATTGTAGGCGTTGTATTTGGCAATGAGTTTTTGCGCAACTGGTATTTCTGCTTCAGGAGCTTCAGTAAGTGAAACCCTAATGGTATCGCCCAAGCCGTCTTCTAAAAGCGCTCCAATGCCAACTGCAGATTTAATGCGGCCATCTTCACCATCGCCAGCTTCTGTTACGCCGAGGTGTAAAGGGTATACAACTCCGTTTTCAAGCATTTTGGCCATGAGTAAGCGATAGGCCTGAACCATAACAAGCGTGTTGCTCGCTTTCATGGAAATGACCATTTGCTTGTAATCGTGTTTTTCACAGATGCGGATAAATTCAAACGCTGACTCTACCATTCCTTCTGGGGTGTCGCCGTAACGGCTGAGGATGCGGTCTGAAAGCGAGCCATGGTTGGTACCAATACGCATTGCTGTTCCGTTTGCTTTGCAAAGGAGCACTAAGGGTGTAAACTTTTCTTCAATGCGGTCGAGTTCAGCTTGGTAGCTGTCATCGGTGTAGTCGATTTCTTCGAATTTCTTTTTGTCTGCGTAGTTGCCTGGGTTGACACGTACTTTTTCGACAATTTTGGCGGCAATTTCAGCTGCGTTTGGCGTAAAGTGGATATCGGCTACCAAAGGGGTGTTATAACCTCTTTGAACCAGCGCATCTTTGATGTTTTGTAGGTTCTCGGCTTCGTTTTTACTCGGGGCGGTGAGCCTCACGAGTTCACAACCAGCGTCGATCAT